>NZ_JADOGI010000064.1 GCF_015645445.1 Nonomuraea cypriaca
GGATTCGGCGTCGTGGCTGGCAGGGGCGGGCGGCCTGCTGGACCGGCTGGATTCCCTGCTGCTCACCCTTGCCCTGGCCCTCCTGCTCACCTGAGCGCCTGATCGCCACCCCTGGAGACAGGTGTACGCCGCTCGCGGACGATCTCGTCGATGACGGCGGCCAGATGGCGCGGCTGGGAAAGCCCGAAGCCCGCCGGCGAACTCGTTGCGGGCGACGAGGGCCGCGGTCAGTGGTCCGCTGTCGCTGCGAGCGCGTAGTCGTAGAGGCGGTCCGCGGCGACCGGGTCGACCGACCAGGCCGCGACGCCGACGGTCGCCTCCGGGCCGCCCGGCACCACCTCGGCCTCTTGGTTGTCCGCCGAGAAGAACCGGCCGGTCACGCCGTTCAGCAGCGGGGACGCGGCAAGCAGCACCGAGGTGGCGGCGCCCTGTTCCGGGGTCGTGTAATGGTCCGGAGTCAGTAGGTTCCCCTCGTCGTCCATCGCGCCCACTGCCCGCATGATGGCGTCGTCAAGGTGCCGCTGCAGGTTGGTGTGGATGTAGCCGGGTTCGAGCGCGTTCGCGGTGATGCCGTCGGCGGCCCAGCGCCGGGCGGCAGCGACCGCGAGCAGCACGTCGGCCGTTTTCGACTGCGCGTACGCGGCCCATGAGTCGTACGGGCGGCGCTCGAAGTGCGGGTCGTCGAAGTCGAACGGCTCGCGCAGCTGAGCGCCCGAACTCACCATGACCACCCGCGAGTCGCCGGCCTGCCGCAGGTTCTCGTGGAGGCCGGTGATCAGCGCGAAATGCCCGAGGAAGTTCGTGGCCAGTTGCAGCTCCCAGCCGTTGGCGGCCACCTGGCGGGTGGGCAGCGCCATGATCCCGGCGTTCGCGACGATCGCGTGCACCGGTCCGGTCCACCCGGCCACGAACGCGCGCACCGAGCCGAGGTCGCTCAGGTCCAGAGCCCGCTGGTCACCGATGGGGTTGCGGGTCGCGACGGTGACCTCGGCCCCCGCACCACGCAGAGCCCGGACGGTCTCGAGGCCGATCCCGGAGGAGCCGCCGGTGACGATGATCCGCCGTCCGGTGAGGTCGACGCCGGTGAGGATCTCGGCGGCTGTGGTCTTGGCGTTGAATGGGGTGCTGATGCGTGTCATGACCCAACGGTAAGAACTCGTGGGTTGGACTTGGAATCGTAGTGAGCGTCCAAACCGATCCCCTTGAAGATGTCCTCACCCTCGTCGGCACGACCAGCCACCTGTCCGTCGGGCTGGTGGCCGGCGGCCGGTGGGCGGTGTCGTTCGAGCCGCCGCTGGGCGTCAAGTTCAACGCGGTCCGCCGCGGCCACTGCGTGCTCACCGTCGACGGCGTTCCTGAGCCGATCGAGCTGGCCGAGGGCGACTGCTTCCTGCTCACCCAGCCGCGCGCCTTCACCCTGGCCAGCGAGGTGGGGGTGCGGCCTGTTCCGGCCGGCCCGGTCTTCGCGGCGGCCACGGACGGCGTGGCACGGGTGGGGGCCGGCGAGGACGTGGTCTTCATCGGCGGCCGGTTCGGCTTCGGCGAGCGGGCCCAGGGGCTGTTGCTCGACGTGCTGCCGCCGGTGATCCACGTGCCCGGCCGCACCGCCGAGGCCACGACCGTGCGCTGGGCGCTCGAGCAGATCGACGCCGAGCTGCGCGAGCGGCCGCTCGCCTCGACACTGGTCACCGAGCATCTCGCCCTGGTCATGCTGATTCACCTCCTGCGCCTGCACCTGGTGGTGGCCAGGCCGGGCGAGACGTCCGGCTGGCTGGCCGGGCTCACCGACCCGATCGTGGCCCCGGCGCTGCGGGCCGTACACGCCCGGCCGGCTCATGCCTGGACGGTGTCCCAGCTGGCCGAGGTCGCGGCGGTGTCCCGGTCGACGCTGGCCGCCCGGTTCAAGCAGGTCGTCGGGCAGGGCCCGCTGGAATACCTGACCGGCTGGCGGATCGAACTGGCCGCCGACCGCCTGCGCCGCGGCGACGAGACGGTGGCGGCGATCGCCCGCGAGGTCGGCTACGGCTCGGAGAGCACGCTGAGCAACGCGTTCAAGCGGATCACCGGCACCTCCCCGCGCGACTATCGCCGCTGGACCACCGTATGACCGCGCTGCCGGCCTCCGGTCAGTCCCAGTCCTGGTCACCCGGGAGCAGCACGATGGTGTAGGCGCTCAGGATATCCGCCAATTCGCGGTATGTCTTGTGGGCGGGCGTGCGTTCCCGATCAGCGCGGTGACCGGCGAAACAGGTGGCAGAAACCGATCAGGAATCGAGAAGCGCCGGCGCCCGTGCCGCACCTAGCGTGACCGTCATGGACTTCACCATTCACGCGAGCTTCCTCCCGCACAGCGACCCGGACGCCTCCCTTGCCTTCTACCGCGACGCCCTCGGCTTCGAGGTCCGCAAAGACGTGGGATACGACGGGATGCGCTGGATCACGGTCGGCCCCGCCGGCCAGCCCGGCACCTCCATCGTCCTGGAGCCGCCGGCCGTCGACCCCGCCGTCAGCGACGACGAGCGCCGCACCATCGTCGAGATGATGGCCAAGGGCACCTACGCCGGCATCACCCTGGCCACCGCCGACCTCGACGGCGCCTTCGCCCGGCTCCAGGCCGGCGGCGCCGACGTCGTCCAGGAGCCGACCGAGCAGCCCTACGGTGTTCGCGACTGCGCCTTCCGCGATCCCGCGGGCAACCTCGTCCGCATCAACGAGCTGGGCTGAGACGAGATCGATCTCAGGTGCCCGTGGTGCTCCTACGCCTCGTCCCCTCCGCCTACCGGCCGGTGCTCGCCAACCGGGTGTTCCGGCGGCTGATCCTCGGCTTCGCGGTCTCGTACCTCGGGGACGGCATGAGCTTCGTCGCGGTGGCGTGGCTCGCCATCGAGCTCGCGCCGCAGGCGACTGCGGGGCTGTGGGTCGGCGGCGCGGTGGCCGCGTACACGATGCCTGGCGTGGTCGGCGCGCTGGTGTTCGGCCGGCTCGTCGTGCGCACCCGGCTTGCGTCCTGCTGCTGGCCCGGCGCGGGAACCGGTGAGCGCGCCTGGCGAGCCATTTGTGCAGGTGCACCGCATGGACTACACAGACCGATCAGGAACAGAGAAGCGCCGGCCCCAGGGCCAGGCGAACGGAGACCGCGAAGCCGGCCCCGCGTAACGGATGGAGACAGGATGAACATGGCCACGAGGACCGACACGCGGTCGCCCGCGCCGCACGTCGCCGACAGCCACGATCTGATCCGCGTGCACGGCGCACGCGTGAACAACCTCAAGGACGTCAGCGTCGAGCTGCCGAAGCGCCGGCTGACGGTGTTCACCGGCGTCTCCGGCTCGGGCAAGAGCTCGCTGGTGTTCGGCACGATCGCCGCGGAGTCGCAGCGGCTGATCAACGAGACCTACAGCGCCTTCGTGCAGGGCTTCATGCCGACGCTGACGCGGCCCGAGGTCGACGTGCTCAAAGGGCTGACGACCGCGATCATCGTCGACCAGGAGCGGATGGGCGCCAACTCCCGGTCCACAGTAGGCACCGCCACCGACGCCAACGCACTGCTGCGTATCCTCTTCAGCCGGCTCGGGCAGCCGCACATCGGCCCGCCAGGCGCGTTCGCCTTCAACGTCCCCTCGGTCCGGGCGAGCGGTGCGATCACCGTCGAACGCGGCGCCGGCAAGCAGGCCGTGAAGGCGACCTACACCCGCACCGGCGGCATGTGTACGCGCTGCGAAGGCCGGGGCACGGTCTCCGACATCGACCTCACCCAGCTCTACGACGACTCCAAGTCGATCGCCGAGGGCGCGTTCACCATCCCGGGCTGGAAGTCGGACAGCTGGTGGACCGTGCGGACCTACGCCGAGTCGGGCTTCCTCGACCCGGACAAGCCGATCCGCGACTTCACCGAGAAGGAGATGCGCGACTTCCTCCACCGTGAGCCGACCAAGGTGAAGGTCGAAGGCGTGAACCTCACCTACGAGGGGCTGATCCCGAAGATCCAGAAGTCGTTCCTGTCCAAGGATAGGGAGGCGATGCAGCCGCACATCCGGGCGTTCGTGGACCGGGCGGTCACCTTCACCGCCTGTCCCGAATGCGGCGGCACCCGGCTCAGCGAGGCGGCCCGGTCGTCGCGGATCGGCGGGATCAACATCGCCGACGCCTGCGCGATGCAGATCAGCGACCTGGCCGAATGGGTCCGCGGCCGCGACGAGCCGTCGGTGGCGCCGCTGCTCGCCACGCTGGGGCAGATCCTCGACTCGTTCGTGGAGATCGGGCTGGGCTACCTCTCACTCGACCGGTCGACGGGCACACTGTCGGGCGGCGAGGCACAACGTACGAAGATGATCCGCCACCTCGGCTCCTCACTCACCGACACCACCTACGTGTTCGACGAGCCCACCATCGGCCTGCACCCCCATGACATCCAGCGGATGAACGACCTGCTGCTGCGGCTGCGGGACAAGGGCAACACGGTGCTCGTCGTGGAGCACAAGCCGGAGACGATCGCGATCGCCGACCACGTCGTCGACCTCGGCCCCGGCGCGGGTACGGCAGGCGGCACCGTCTGCTTCGAGGGCACCGTCGAGGGGCTGCGGGCCGGCGGCACCCTCACCGGCCGCCATTTCGACGACCGGGCCGCACTCAAGGAGACGGTGCGGAAGCCCACCGGCACGCTGGAGATCCGCGGCGCGACGGCGCACAACCTCCAGGACGTCGACGTCGACATCCCGCTCGGGGTGCTGTGCGTCGTCACCGGCGTCGCGGGCTCCGGCAAGAGTTCGCTCGTGCACGGGTCGATCCCCGCCGGCGCGGGTGTGGTGTCGGTCGACCAGGGCGCGATCCGCGGCTCGCGAAGGAGCAACCCGGCAACGTACACCGGACTGCTCGAACCGATCCGCAAGGCGTTCGCGAAGGCCAACGGCGTGAAGCCGGCGTTGTTCAGCGCCAACTCCGAGGGAGCCTGCCCCGGCTGCAACGGTGCCGGCGTCGTCTACACCGACCTGGCGATGATGGCCGGTGTCACCACCACCTGCGAGGACTGCGAGGGGAAGCGGTTCCAGGCATCGGTGCTGGACCACCACCTCGGCGGCCGCGACATCAGCGAGGTGCTCGCGATGTCGGTGACCGAGGCCGAGGAGTTCTTCGGCGCCGGCGCGGCGCGGATCCCCGCCGTGCACGCGATCCTGACCAGGCTCGCCGACGTCGGGCTCGGCTACATCAGCCTCGGCCAGCCGCTCACCACGCTGTCCGGCGGCGAGCGGCAGCGGCTCAAGCTGGCCACCCACATGGCGGAGAAGGGCGGCGTCTATTCGCCGGCTGCGCCGGCTTCGACACGCTCAATCGGCTCGGGAACGCGAGCAAGCTCGCGTTCCTCTCGCCTCAATCGCGTGTATATCCTCGACGAGCCGACCACCGGTCTCCACCTCGCCGACGTCGAGCAGCTGCTCGGCCTGCTCGACCGGCTCGTGGACTCCGGCAAGTCGGTCATGGCGCACGCCGACTGGATCATCGACCTCGGTCCCGGCGCCGGCCACGACGGAGGCCGGATCGTCTTCGAGGGCACACCCGCCGACCTCGTCGCCGCCCGTTCCACGGTCACCGGCGAGCACCTCGCGGCCTACGTCGGCACCTGACCGGAGCCCTCGCGGACATGGCACTCAGGTCGTGACGAACTCGTACAGGTCGTGGGCCACCATGGCGAGCCGTCCCGGATCGTCCCGCCATCCAAGGGCGGACCCGAGCGGGCTGGTCACCTCCTGGTAGCCGATGACCTCCAGCTTCGCACCGGCGGTGCCCATCCAGAGTGCGCCCTCCTCCGTGGAGGCGAACCAGCACGGCCCCTGCGCGTAGGAGCCCCAGATGGTGCTGAAGTTGAACGCCTGGGGACGCCGGGTGTCGACGATCAGGTTGACCTTGTCCCTGAGCGTGACCTGCCCGTTGCTCCTGTCGACGGAGTAGTACCACAGGTTGTGGTCCGACGGCCCGACCGAGCAGTTCGCCACGAGAACGGCGTCTCCTCGCACGCTCACGTGGTTGATGCCGCGCTGCGCGCTCGGGTTGAAGACCGTCCTCGACAGGACACGTCCCGAGGGGACCTCCAGCACGCACACGTAGCCGTCCTCGGACCCCGTGACGACGAGCGCGGAGTCCCGGGAGCCTGCGAGCACCTCGACGGAGTAGATGTCGTGCAGGTCCCAGGGATTGACCGGGGCCGGGTTCCTGACGTCGATCGTCCGCAGGAGGCGTGGCGCGTGACGCTCGCTCGCCCGCCACACCGACAGGTGGCCGGTCGAGTGACCGAGCACCAGGTGGCCCGCCACGGCGATCCCGCCGGTGACCACGGTGAGCGCTTCGTCGTAGGCGTACGTCCCGACCAGGCGCAGGTCCTTCCATGAGCCGCTCGGAGAGGTCCAGAGGGCGAAGCTGCTGTTGTCGTTGGAGGTGACGATGGAACGCTCGCCGAGCGGGCTCAGCATCCGCACGCCCTGGAAGGCGGGGCTGTTGACCGCTTCGGTGATGAGCGGGCCGGCCGTGCCGGACTCCGTGAAGCCGAAGACGGTCATGGACCCGTCCCATCGCCCGACCGCGAAGTGGTCGTCGTCCAGCCAGGCCAGGGTTTGCGCCATCTGGTACGTGGTGCCGTTGGCGGTGATGGGCAGCGCCGTCGCCGGGGTGGCGTTCGGGGGAAACCGCACCCCTCTTCCCGCGAGTTCCAGGCGGGATCGCAGTGCGGGAGGCACGCCCTCGCCGGCGGGAAGTGACGTCGGCCGGTCCGCCGGCGTGCGCGCGGCGTCCCCCGAGCCCGTTCCCCACGCGATTCCCGCCACGGCGAGCCCACCTTTCAGAACGGTTCGCCGAGCCACCTCGGCGTCCTTCACCGGCTTGCTCATCTTCTTCCCGTCCACTGCCTATCGCAGCGCCTTCGAAATCTCCTCGACCAGTAATTGCAGGCGGGGTCCCCACCGTGACGCGACGTCGTCATCGAGCGCGACCACCTTTCTGTTGCGTACCGCGGGAATGCTCTGCCAGTTCGAGCGGGCGGCGACCGTCTTCGGGCTCTGGCCGCAGCAGTTCTTGTCCGCCAGGAAGATGAGGTCGGGTTTCTCGGCCCGTACCTGTTCGGCGGTGAGTTGCGGATATCCGCCGCCTTCCAGATCGTATTTGTCGGCTATGCTCCTCAGGTTGAACCTCTTGTATATGGAGCCGATGAAGGTGTTCGAGGTGATCGAGAAATACGCGTTGTCGAGCTCGTGGTAATAGGTCTTGTACGAGTTCTTCGGAGTGGCCGCGACGGTCTCGTCGATGCGCTTCCGCATGGACTCCACCAGGCGCGCGGCCTCGTCCTCGTGCCCGGTCCTCCTGCCGATCTCGCCGATCTGGGCGTAGACGCCTTCGAGGTCATCCGGCGCGGGCTGCAGGAGTATGCCCACCTGCTGCGCCTCCAGCGCGGGCAGGATGCTGTTGGGGCCGGCGGCGGGGGTTCTCTCCGACAGCACGACGAGGGTGGGCCGGAGCCCGAGAATGCGCTCCACGTTCGGATTGAGGCCGGACAACTCCTCGTTTATCTTGCTTTTGGCATCCGCCGGAAAGGACGACTGCTCGTCCACGGCCACGATCTGGTCGCCGGCGCCGACCGCGTAGAGGATCTCGGTGGCGGAAGGGGAAAGCGACACGATTCTCACTTCCTGCCCGCCGGCGCATCCGGCGAGTGGAAAGAGCGCGAGCACGGCCGCGAGGAGCGGTCGCACCACGATGTTCGCGGCCCCGCGCATCAGGGTTCCGTCTTTTCCCACACACCTGCTCCTTCCGACCAGCCGAACCTTTCCGGCAGCCTGGTGCTCGCGTTGATTCCCCTGGCCGTCCGCAACTGGGCCAGCGTGAGGTTGCGCGCGTTCGTGAGGTCGGCGGAACCCAGATTTGTCTCGACCATTTTCACGCGCTTGAAGTCGGCGCCGGCGAGGTTCGCCCCGGTGAGGTCGGCTCCGCTGAGATCGGTCCTGACGAATTTCGCTCCCGGCCCGATCGCGTTGACGAGCCTGGCGCCTCTGAGGTCGCTCCTGGTGAAATCCGTGTCGGCCAGACGTGCCGCGTTGAGGACCGCTCCATGCAATTTCGCGCGCGTCACCCTGGCTCCGCCCAGGCGCGCTCCGGTCATTTTGGCGGCTATGAGGTCGGCGCCCTGGAGTTGCGCCTCGCGTAGTTCCGCATGATCCAGTACCGCGAGATTGAGATCGGCTCTCTTGAGCCTGGCGTCCCGCAAACGGGCGTTGCGCATGTCAGCCGACTTGAACGTCGCCGAGTTGAGTGTCGCCCCCGAGAGGTCCGCGTAGGGCAGGCGGGCGGTGTCGAGCACCGCCCCGGCGAGATAGGCCTGACGGAGGTCCACCACGTCAGGCTGCTTGCGCTCCTTGCGCCGGCCGATCACGTTGAGAATCGCCTGGGTGTCCAGCTCCGGTCGTGCGGCGATGGGGTCGTCGCCGCGCGGCCTCAGGCCGCGCGTCGTGCTGCGGACGAAGGCGCACAACGCCTCGACGATCGTCGGCTGGTCGCGGACCGAGTCGGCGGCCACCCGCTCCATGGTGTAGATCCCGCTGAGCCGGACCGGCAGGCTCTTCGAGGAGAGCTGGCCGAGCGCGTTGGCGAACTGCTCGCTTCGCTCGGCGTCGCGTGCCTGGTCGAGCTGGTCGCGGGAGACCGCCACCGCCTCCAGCGCGCCCCTCGCGGAGAGGGAGGCGAAGAACAGGGCCGCCGCGGTGCCGATCCCGGCCAGGAAGGTGCCCAGGGCGGTGAACCACGCGAGCCACCCGGACGAGGCCTTCCAGTCGCCGGTCACGGCTACGGGGGGATTGGGGGCAGCGGCCGAAGGCCGCGCCGGTGACGCACGTCGCACGCGAGATAATCGCGAAATGAATCTTGGATCAGACATGTCCAGCCCGCCTGCGACATCTTTCCGGTACGTTCTGATCGCTGCCTGAGCGAGTATATGCCAGCTCGCCTTGTCAATAGTCGCGAGATTGCGATGATCGGCATTACCTGGCTCGAAGACATGCGAGCTATGAGCGATATGTCCATTTATTTCGGGATATAAACGATGCGTTGCTTTTGCTCTCTGGATAATGGCTCAGACATATAGGGATAATGCTTCATCGCGAAAAGGGCTGCACCGCCCGAGGCCTGCGGGACTCCGCGAGCGCCCCTGCGCCCGTCCGTTAGGTGCCCACGCAGTAGGTTATGAGTGCCTACACGTTTTGGCGGCGCAACGGACCAGTCGCCCGGTGGAGAGGAGGGGCGCATGGTGGAAGCGGTCGGGTTGAGTGAGCCGTACCAGGTCGAGTTCCGGGCGTTCACCAACCGCGACCGGATGACCGCTGGTATGCATGAGTGGTGCGGTGTCGTGTTCTGGAGGGGGGCGCGCTCGCATCCGAGGCGGCCCGGCCGGCCAGCTCCTGGACCGCCAGATGGCCGCCCTCACCGCGGTGGGCTGCATCCGCGTCTTCGCCGACAAGAAATCCGGGAAGAACGCCGAGCGCGAGGAACTCTGGAAAGCGCTGGACTACCTGCGCCCCGGCGACACTCTCGTGGCGCCCTCCCTGGACCGGCCCTGCCGTCGAACAACCCACGGTGCCAGCCGAGATGTTAGAAGCGGGAAGCTGATTACGCACTCAGGACATCAATGGTAATCGGCTTGCGCCTCAAGAGGCTTGAGGTACCACAGTGGCCCCATGAACGACTACGAGCTGTACCCCATCGGAGACGCCGCGCGCCGCAGGGGCCTGAGCGTGAGCGCTGTCCGGTTCTAGGCCGACACCGGGCTGATCGAGCCCACGGACCTGAACGAGGCTGGCCACCGGATGTACGACATCCACGCTATTGCCCGGCTGGAACTCGTCCGCACCCTGCGCGAGTTGGACACGACCTGGAGGAGATTCGCCGCCTGCTCGAAGGCGGCACGACCCTGCACGACCTGCTCACCACACACCTGGAGTTCGTCGAGCGCCAGGAGCGCACCCTGCGGGCCAGGCGGGCGGTGCTCAGGACCCTGATCAAACAGGGCGGCACCGCTCAGGCCGACCTGATGCACAAGCTCGTCTGGATGACCGACGAGGAACGCGAACAGACCATCGATGATTTCTGGAACGACGTCGGCGAGGACCTGGACGTCCCCGAGAACGTCGTCGACCGGTTGCGGACGATGCGCCCGGTTCTGCCCGCGGACCTCATGGCCGCCCAGCTCGAGGCGTGGATCGACCTGGCCGACCTGGTGCGGGACCCGGTGTTCCGCGACGCGGTCCGTACCTACCTGCAAGACATCTGGTCCACACCGGAGACCCGAGTCCTGGTGACCGAGCCGTTTCAGGACTTCATGCACGTGAGTGGGGCCCGGCTCGTAGAGGAACTCCTCGCCGCGTACCGCGCCGGAGAGTCTCCCCGGTCCCCCTGGGCCCAGCAGGCCGTCACACGCTTCATGGAAGCGGCCACCGCGCTGTCCGACACACCGCTCACCCCCGAAGTCCGCAACCGGATGGCCGACGGATACCGGCAGATACCCGACATCATGCGCCAGATCGCCGAAGAGGAAGCCACGTCCGAGAGCCCCGTCTACGACGACGCTCACGGCCGGTACCTGTCTCTGGTGGCGCTGATCAACGGGACTGCGACCGAGGAGGAGCATGACTCCATGCCTTATGCCTGGATCGCCGACGCCATGCGCGCCGTGGACCCGCCGGCTCCCTAACGACCGATGGTGGCTGATACCACGTTGGTCAACTCAAAGTCCGCTCCCGCACCGGCTCCCGCGAGCTGCTCTTCGGTCACGATCGGCCCCTGCCGACCGGAGCTTCTCAGATCGCCTGCGGCCTCGTTGTGGACACCGTCTCCAACGAGGGCCGCCCAGGTCAGGTGCCACGCAACGAGCAGCGGCTCAAGATGATGTCCGCCTGTGAAACGCCGGCGCCGTCACCCGGCAGGGCCCCGACGCACTCACGATCGACTCGTAGCCGGTTTTACCCGCGTATCTCGGCTGGACCCGATGCCCCGGTCCGCAGTAAATCCGGGAATTGCCGCGGACCGGGGCATCGCAAGGTCAAGGCACTGAGCTGCGAAAACGCTCGCTAGCGTTCGATTCCAGCCGGATGGTCCCAGCAATCCCTCTTGACGCACAGCCGATTTGTAAAGATATGCTTTACAAATGCAAGAAACGTTGACGGAGGCGCTGCGGGCCTTGAAAGCGCGTATGGAGGCGTTCCTCGCCGCACGTGTCCTGACGAGGAGCGACGACTGGGCCGACTCGATAGGGCGCGCCGTGAGCATGCAGGCGGCCGCCGATGACGTCGTGCGTGCTGTCGTGCAGCAGGCACGACAGCACGGCGCTACGTGGCAGGTCATCGGTGATGCGCTCGGCGTGAGCCGGCAGGCGGCGTTTCAGCGCTATGGCAAACCGATCGATCCAAGAACAGGAGAACCAATGAACACCACGCCGCTACCCGGCGTCGCCGAACTGGCCGCCTCGGTGATCGAGGACCTCGCATCCGGGCAATGGACGCGTGTCACCGAGCAGTTCGATCCGAGCATGCGCGATGGCTTGTCGGAGGATGCGCTCGCGGCCGCGTGGGCGCAGATCGTCGGCCTGTCGGGAGCTTTCGAGGGGCTTGGAGAGCCTGAGATCACCCGGGCCGGCGACCTGACGATCACGAACACGCCGCTCTCGTTGGAGGCGGGCGACTACACGGCACGGATCGCGTTCCGCGACGACCGCACCATCGCCGGTCTGCACATCCTCGAAAGGCAGACGTCGTGACCATCGAATCTCCGGGCGGATCGAAGACGGCCACGACCCGAGGCGGACCCCGCATGAGCAGCCGTGATCTGCGATCCATCGGCGTGTTCACCACCTTGGCGTTCGGGCTCGCCTGGCTTCTCGCGCTTCCGCTCTGGTTCGGTGACGGACTCGCCAGCTCCTGGTTCACCGTCGTGGCCGCCGCCACGATGATGACCCCCGCGATCGCCGCCCTTGTCGTCGTGTTCTTCGTGGAGCGGCCGCAGCAGAAGGTGTGGACGCTCGGGCTGTGGCCGTTGCGACCGGTCCGGAGACTGCTCGGCTATGGGGCGGTGGGGATCATCGTGTCCATCGCGCTCGTCCTGGTGGCGCTCCCGGTCGGTGCGCTGCTGGGTGTCTTTCCGGCCGATTTTGTGAACTTCTCCGCGTTCCAGCAGGTTCTCGACGAGCAAGCGGGCGCCGCGGGAGTGGCCGAAGTCCCGATACCGATCGGCGCGCTCATCGCCATCCAGCTCGCCGCACTCCCTTTGGCGGCGTTCATCAACCTCATCCCGGCGCTGGGGGAGGAACTCGGGTGGCGAGGGTGGCTGCTGCCGAAACTGATGCCGCTCGGTACACTCCCAGCCCTCCTGATCTCGGGCGTGATCTGGGGCCTTTGGCACGCTCCGCTCATCCTCCTCGGGTACAACTACCCGGATGCGCCGGGCTGGCTAGGCGTGACTGCGATGGTCGGCATGTGCATCCTGGTCGGCGCGGTCTTCGGTTGGCTGCGGCTCCGATCGGGGTCCGTGTGGCCCGCGGCCCTCGCGCATGCCGCGTTCAATGGGGCGGGCGGGACCTACCTCCTGTTCGCCAAGGCCGGCGAGCACGTCGACACCACGCAGGCGACGATCCTCGGCTGGAGCGGGTGGATCGTGCCGCTCGCGCTCGTCGTGATCCTGATCGCCACGGGACAGTTCGCTTCCGCGAAGCACCCATGACCGTGAAGCTCGTCTCACTGAAACCACAGGCTTACCAGGAAACCCTGGGCCCCCTGCCCCACGGGACCCTAACTCCCGGACAGTGATCTTTCCCTGGTCACGAATCTCCTGCAGCGCGGGGAGCGTGATCCCGCTCTCTGCGGCGATCTCTGCAAGCAGACGGTTTCAAGGTCGCGGCAGGTTGACGGGCACCTCGACGGCGAAGGGGCAGGTCGCCCGAAAACAGGTCTTCGACGGTCTCCATCGTTATCAACCGGCTGGATGAACAAGCTGGATGAACAAGCTGGATGAACCTCTCTCAGCGCGTCAGCGGGACGTCCATCCTTGCTCCAGCAGTTGCGTCCAGACCAGCTCGACGAGGGCGCGATCTGCTTCGAGGTCAACCTGCACTAGCCGCGTACGGCTGATCTGGCCGCACTCCTGCCCGGCGTCATCAGGAGCGGGCGCACCGTCGCCTTCGACGCCGAGACCATGACGGCCGCCTACGGCATGCTCCAAGTCATCATTGCGCTCACCCAGAACGGGCCGTAACCACGAGAGGGGTGGCAGGGTCAGGCACCACGCCTGCTCCGTCTGCTGCTCCAGATGCGGGCGGGTGATGGTGCCCTGCTGGGCGTAGTGCAGGTCACGGCGCAGCGCGTGCAGGCTTTCCCCCTTGTTCAGCTGCCGCGAGATCTTCCTCCTGAAGGCCGGGTCCGAGAGGTACTTGGCCAGGTGCACGGTCCTTCTGAGCATGCCCCACTCCTTCAACGCGGCGGCCAGGGTGTTCTGCCGCGAGGCGGCCGACCACTTGCCGACGATCAGCGAGGCAGTGGCCTGGCCGTACTTCAGCGACCCGGCCATCCGCAACAGGTCCGGCCAGCAGCTGGCGATGAGGTCCTCATTCCAGCGCGCACCCAGCAGCGGCCCGGCGTGCGGGTAGCGCTTGGCGATCTCGGTCGGGGTCTCGTCCCGCACCAGGGCGACCCGGGTCAGGTCCCGCAACCGCGGCGTGAGCGCCTTGCCGACCAGGTCGAACAGGGCAAAGTTGATCAACGTGGCTCCGTGAGTATCGGTCGCGTGCTCGGCGATCGGAAGGTCGGTCGCGTTGCCCAGGAAATCGTCCAGCACGTAGTGCGCCTCCCGCGCCGTCGGCACGATGATCTTCGTGCCGTACGTCGACCACTGGTCGGAGACATGGGTGTAGGTGGACAGCACCTGACCGCCGTGAATGACCATGGTCCGACCGGTCACGGCCTTGCCGCGGACGGGGAAGCGCTGGCCGTCGGAGGAGCTCATGGTGCCGCCGCCGAACACCTTGGCCAGCTCCAGGCCGTAGTGGTGGTCGACGATGACCGTGTTGGCCTCGCGCAGCGTCTCCTCCCGCACGTACCACTCCATCGTCCAGGCCAGCACGTCGTAGGACACTCCACACGCCTCCGACATCCGGGCCAGGCCCAGGTTCGTGGACATCGCGATGAGCACGGCCAGGATGTTGCGCTTGGTCTCCACGGACGTGCTGAGCTTGCGCCCACCGGCGTGGGTGAAGCAGTCCAGGAAGTGCGTGCGGGCGTCCAGCTCGATCAGCAGCGAGGCGATCGGCGCGAACGGCAGCATCGCGGCCAGCTCGTCCTTCAGCGCCTTGGCCTCGGCAGGCACGTCCTCGGCCGACAGCGGCGGCACCACCAGATGCTCGTCCTCATCCAGCCGGACCATGCCGGTGTCATCCGGCAGCGCCTGGGCCAGCGTCTTCCCCAGTTCCTCCAGAGCCTCGTGCAGTTCCTCCTTGCCCTGCGCCAGTGCTTCAGCCGCGTTCGGCGGCTTGCTCACCAGGCGGCAGTACTCAACTCATCTGCGCTGATCTCCGGGAACGAGCGCAACTGCTCCAACTGCTCCTCGGAGAACATCTTCTCTGACAACGCACCACTCCACGTGCCGTACCGGACAAAACCGGAACGACCGTAGCGGCAGTGATCATCAACCGCCACAGGAGGTCAACTCCTGCGTTTCCGCAGGTCAGACGCTACTTCGTTGAAAATTTCTTCATTGCTACCGGGACCCCGACATCGAAGGCCGCGCTCGAAGCGCTCACCCGATCCACCGCACTGGACCTGGCGGCACGAGGCATCCGGGTGAACGCCGTCGCCCCGGGCCCTGTCCAGACCGGCTGGATCGGGGAGGACCTCATCGCGCAGGCTACGGCGATCGTGCCGATGGGCCGGGTCGGCGAGCCGGATGACATCGCCGACGCGGTGGTGTATCTGGCCTCCCATCAGGCCCGCTGGATCACCGGCCAGGTTCTGCAGGTCGCCGGAGGCCACGCGCTATGACCGGCCTTCGCCGTGGATGTCAGGAGCCGCGTGGGACCACCAGGCCGGATTCGTAGGCGAGGACCACGAGTTGGGCGCGGTCACGGGCATGGAGCTTGGTCATGGCCCGGTTGATATGGGTTTTCGCGGTCAGCGAGCTGATCACCATGCGGTCGGCGATCTGGTCGTTGGACAGGCCCTGCGCGACCAGGGCGACGGCCTCGCGTTCGCGGTTGGTCAGCTCCTTCAGCTCCGTGCCGGTGCCGGTGTGGAGCGGCTGGGTGACGTACCGGTTGATCAGCTTGCGGGTGATCGACGGTGCGAGCAGGGCGTCGCCGCGCGCGGCGACGCGTACGGCGTGGAGGAAGTCTTCCGGCACGATGTCTTTGACGAGGAATCCGGCCGCGCCGGCGCGCAGCGCGTTGAAGACGTATTCGTCCAAGCCGTAGTTGGTCAGGATGACGACGTGCACCCCGGCCAGGGCCGGGTCCGCGGCGATGCGCCTGGTCGCCTCGATGCCGTCGACGACCGGCATCTGGATGTCGATGAGCGCGATGTCGGGCAGGTGTTCCCTGACCAGAGCCAGGCCCTCCTTCCCGTCGGCGGCCTCGGCCACCACCTCGATGTCGTCTTCGAGGTCGAGGAGCGCGCGGAATCCGCTGCGCAGGAGCGGCTGGTCGTCGACCAGTACGACACGGATCATGACGTTCGTTCCACGGGAAGTTCAGCTTGTACGGTGAAGCCGCCCTCGCCGCGCGGTGCCGCCAGCAGGCGACCGCCGAGGGCGGTGACGCGTTCGCGCATCCCGAGCAGTCCCACGCCGGGCACCGGGGCGGTGTCCGGCGTGGCCGTGCCGTCGTCATCGACGCGTATCGCGAGGGCGTCGGGACGGTAGTCGATCCGGACCGACGCCGTCGCGGCGGCGGCGTGCCGGGCGATGTTGGTGAGGGACTCCTGAACGATCCGGTAGACGGTCCGGTCCACCGCGGCCGGCACGTCATGTCGTTGTCCCTCGATCGTCAGCGTCGCGTCCAGGCCGGTCGTCCGAGCCCGTTCGACCAGTTCCGCGACGTGGTCGAGCCCGCGCGGCGGGGTCGTGTCGTCGTCGCGCAGCGCCTCCAGGGTCGCGCGCAGCTCCCTGGTCGCCTCACGTCCGGCCTCCTGGATCGCCAGCAGGGCCTCAGGCACCTGTTCGCCTCGCTTGCGTGCCACGTGGACGGCGACCTCGGCCTGCACCTTGATGATCGAGATCTGGTGGGTGAGCGAATCGTGCAGCTCCCGCGCGATGTGCAGCCGCTCCTCGTCGGCGCGGCGGCGCGCGGTCTCCTCCCGGGTGCGCTCGGCTTCGTCCGCCCGCCGCTCGGCCTGCCGCAGCGCTTCACCCGCGGCGCTGGCCGCGATCAGCCAGGCCAGCTCCAGGGCACCTCTGGCCTGCGCGAACGCCTCGCCCGTGTCGTGCAGGCCCGAGGCCATCGCCGCGAGGGGGAGAGCGGCCAGCATGATCACGCTCGCCGCCACCGTGATGGTGCGGTGTCCCGCGCGTACGGCGGCGTACACCGCGAACAGGTACGCGACGGCGGGCACGTCGAACCCGGCCGCCTGGTAACCCACCGCGCACAGCCCGGTGACGGCCAGGACGGGAACCGGCGCCCGGCGGCGCGCGGCCAGCACCAGGCCGCCGGCCGTCAGCAGCGCGTAGCCGAGCAGGTCGCGGTACGTGGCGGAGTGCTGCCCGGACAGCCCGGTGACCAGCAGCGCCGCCGCCACGCCGACGGCGATCGCCCAGTCCATGACACGTGCCCGGACACCGGACAGTCCTGTGCTCATGCGCGCACCATAACCGGATGTGCGCGCGGGCGACACCTGCGTACGGATGATCAGCCGCCTACCGCACACGCAGTACATTCCGCGGCTCCTGCGGCGTCCGCGGCAGCCGGCCACGGCATCGGCGGCAGTGCGAATTGCCCGCCTCCGCGGGACGATCGGCGGCGGGTCCGGCGGACATGATCGAGCGAGGTCCATTCGTAGGATGAGAAGGAGCACCTCATGTCCGTCCGTCACCTGCTCACCACCGTCCTGCTCGGGGGTTTCGAGCTTGTCACGCCGGCGGTCGCGCACGTCTCGGTCCAGCCGGACCCCGCCAGTGTGTACGCCATGAGCTCCGGGCGGCTCGGGGCCATCGTGGCCGCGCTGCTGGGGCTGGCCGGCGTGGTCATCGGCGGGCTGGCCCTGGCCCGCTCCGCCGGCCGTATCGGCACCGGCAACGGGAGAAACGGGGCCATCGTGGCCCTGATGGCGGGTCTGATCGGCATGGCCATCGGCGGGCTGGTGGTGGTCACCTCCGACGGCGGTCTCGGCACCGGCAACGGGCTGGGCGGGGGCATCGTGGCCCTGGTGGTGGGTCTGATCGGCATGGTACTCGGCGGGCTGGCTCTGTCCCGCTCCCGCCGCACCGGCTGACCGCGCGCTCACCCTCCTGTCCGCAGGCGGCTGAAGCCGGTCATCCGTTCGGTGGGGGCGGATCAGCCGTTCGGTGGGGTGGAGGGTTCAGCCGCCGATTCATGACATGGGTTGATGTGCGGCTCGCTGCCGGATTGAGAGGCTGACGGCCTCCAGTCGAAAAGGAGCGAGACACATGCCAGCAGGGAATGCGAGCCATCCCGGCGGTGCGGCGGTGAGTCGTCGTGGGCTGCTCGCTGGCGCGGGTACGGCGGCGGTTGCTGGGGTGGTCACCGTGGCGGGCACCGTGGCGGCCGGCGCGTGGGGTGCCCATGCCGCGTCGGCGGAAGCGGACGCGGCGGTGTTCGGACCGGTGAAGGTACGTCCGGGCGACCCGCGGTACGACAACCTGTTGCGTGGCAACAACTTCCGGTTCGCCGGCCACCCGGACGAGATCCGCGTGGCCGGGTCGACCGATCAGGTGGTGCGCGCCGTGTCGGAGGCGGTGCGGTCAGGCCGGCGGGTCGCGGTGCGCAGTGGGGGGCACTGCTTCGAGAACTTCACCGCCGATCCCGCGGTGAAGGTGCTGCTGGACCTCTCGCCGATGGACGCGGTCGGCTACGACGCCGACCGGCGGGCGTTCGCCGTGCAACCCGGAGCCACTCTCGGTCACGTGTACCGGACGCTGCTCACAGGCTGGGGTGTGACCATCCCCGGTGGCGGTTGCCCGGAGGTGGGCGCCGGTGGACACTTCGCGGGCGGCGGGTACGGGCCGCTGTCCCGGCGGTACGGCTCGGTGGTGGATCACCTGTACGGCGTGGAGGTCGTGGTGGTCGACCGCGACGGCACCGCCCGCGCGGTGGTCGCCACCCGCGAGCCGGACGATCCGAACCGCGACCTGTGGTGGGCGCACACCGGCGGGGGCGGCGGCCCGGGGCGAGGCGGTGCTCGCGCCGTCGGTGGCGGCCCTGCTGATGAACCGGGTACGCCGGCCCGCCCCGGGACCGCTCAGCCCGCGCGAGGTCGAAGTGCTCCAGTTGGTGGCGGCCGGAGCAACGAACCGGGAGGTGGCGGCCAGACTGTTCCTCACCGAGGCCACCGTCAAGTCCCACATGCTGAACATCTACGCCAAGCTCGGGGTGAACGACCGCGCCGCCGCCGTCACCGAGGCGTTCAACCGGGGGCTGCTCGTCCCGCGAACCCCTGAACAGCCCTGACCCTTGGCGCGAACTGGCTGTAGGAGCGACCACGTCGCCTCCTACAGCCGTCGCCGGCTTCGGCGGTCAGGCGGGGGTCTCGGCGGTGGCGGTCAGGACCGCGCGGCCGAGGATGTGGCCGGCGATGGTGAAGCCGAGGTAGGCAGGGGTGGCCTCGGCCGGGACGCCGATGGTCTCGACGTCGAGGGCGTGCACCACGATGAAGTAGCGGTGCGGGCCGTGCCCCGCCGGCGGGGCCGCGCCGATGAAGCGTGCCGCGCGGGCGTCGTTGGGCAGTTGGCAGGCGCCCTTCGGAAGACCCGAGCCGGTCTCGTCGCCCGCGCCCTCAGGCAGTTCGGTGACCGTGGCGGGGATGTCGGCCACGGCCCAGTGCCAGAACCCGGAGCCGGTCGGCGCGTCCGGGTCGTACACCGTCACGGCGTAGCTCTTCGTCCCCTCGGGGGCGCCGCTCCATGACAGCTGCGGAGAGACGTCCTTGCCGCCCGGGACGCCGCCGGACATCTGCTCAGCGGGCCAGAGGGCGCCGTCGGTCAGCGTGGTGCTGGTGAGGGTGAAGGAGGGCACCTCGGGGAGGCGGGCAAAGGGGTTGTTGGCGTTCATCGCATTGTTCCTCTACGGAGATGGTGGGTCAGTCAACATGCCGGCCCGCGATGGAGCCCTCGAGGGACGCCATCCGGACATCATCGACAATAACACGAATAATCGATTATGTCGTGGATCGTCTATGCTGGAGGCATGACGCAGACGGCCGACACATCGACGAAGCAGATGCTCTCCGAGCGTGTTCACGCCCGGCTCCGGGAAGCGATCATGAGGGGCGAGTACGTTCCGAGCCAGGCACTCAAGCCGCAGGAGCTTGCCCAGCAGCACGAGGTCAGCCTGGCGGTGGTCCGCGAGGCCCTGGTACGGCTGGTCGGCGAGGGCATCGCGGTGCGGCTGCCCAACCGCGGCTTCGCCGTCCCGGACTTCTCCGATCGACGCTGGCAGGAGATCGCCGAGGCACGCCGCACGATCGAACCGGTCGTGCTGCGCCTGGCGATCGAGCGCGGCGACGTCGACTGGGAGGCACGGGTTCGCGCGGCCCACCACCGGCTGGTCCGCACCCCGGTGTACGTGCCGGAGGACGGCGAGTACTACAGCAGCGCCTGGTCCGAAGCCCACCGCGTCTTCCACCGGACGCTGCTGGAGGGATGCGGCAACCCTGTGCTGCTGGACACCTTCGACCGGCTGTGGACGGCCAGCGAACTGGCCCGCCGCTGGTCGGCCCACCGCGCACCCGGCCGCGACGGCGCCGCCGAACACCGCCGCCTGGAGGAGGCGGCCCTGGCCCGCGACGCCGGCACCGCGGCCGAAGTACTGGCCAAGCACCTCACTCTGACCGCCGCCGGCCTGACCTCCCGCTCCCACGACAACCAGAGGGAAGGATTCTGACGCGGCGCCCGCACTCCGCGCGGGTTGCTCAGGCGATCGGGAGGGCCAGGCGCTCGTTGACGAGTTCGACCAGGACCTGCCGGTTGGTGAGGACGACCCAGGTCTGGCCGCTGCCCGGACTGACGAGCCCCGGTCTGACGATCAGCGACGCGGAGTGTCCGGAGCCGGCGGGTCGGCCTCGGTCGCCGCCGGCGCAGTTCCTCCTCGCCGGAAGGTGTCCATTCCGGGGTGCCGGCCGCGGCGAAGCGGGACATGATCCGCCGCACCTGCGTGAGGGCGTGGCTCGCCGGACCCTCGAGGTGTTCCTTGAGCGCGGTCCAGCTCGACAGCCCGTGCTCGCGGGCGATGGCCGGCTGGGCCTGGTCCAGCGTTGCGAACTCCCCGGCGGAGAGGCGGCGTTTCGCCTCGAGCTTCAGGTACCGGAGACTCGGCCGGTCGGGGAGCGCACGCGACCGCTAACCCATTTTCTCCGGGGTCAGTACTCCGTGCGAAGCGTGCCGGCTCTCCACGGAGGCGTTTCAGCTCAGCAGCGTGATCACACCGGCGAGGAGTATCGCGGCGACGAGCACGGTCACTCCGACCAGGACCGTCGTGCCGAGCCGGCGGCGGATGAATGTCGGGTTGTGGGCCATCGTGATGCCCTTCATGGCTGGGTTCGGTGTCGGATCGCCAGGTAGGCGATCCCGGTCAGGGCGAGGGCGAGCGCCAGGTAGACGGCCGTTTCGGTCCACTGCGTGGTCCAGAAGGGCAGGTCGAATCGCTCGCGCAGGGCTCGGCCCGCGAATTGGCCGGCACCGACCAGGAGCACTGACAGTGGCATGGCGATGCGGGTGTGCCGGGTGACCGCGCCGAGTGCGACGCCGAGTGCCAGTGCCAAGAGCGTCCTGCCATGGGGGACCGGGCCGTGGCTTTCGTAGTACGGCCAAGCCATCGGATCACCCCCGGTGTCCGGCAGGGACCAGGTCAGCACCGCAGCTAGGACGGCGCTCGCGGTCAAGGCACCGGCCCCCGCCACGGCGAGGACGGCGATCAGCCAGCGGCCCCGGGACAGGCTCTGGGTCCAGGCGAGCTTGTACGTACCGGCCTCGAACTCCCGGGCGATGAGTGGAGCGCCCCAGATCAGGCAGATCGCACCGGCCAGGAGTCCCGCCAGCTGGAAGGTGAGTCCGGTCAGGTCCGGCTCCAGTCGCTCGACCGCGGCGGCGGCGCCGTACAGCAGGAGCAGCGCGGCGATGGCGGCGGCCTGGGCACGCTGCCCGCGCCAGGCCACCCACAGCAGCCCACTCATCGGACCGCCTCCGGGTTGCGCAGGTAATGCAGCACGAGGTCCTCCAGATCGGTGCCGGAGTGGCTGCTCAGCAGGTCGGCGAAGCTGCCGCACAGCCGGACCCGGCCGCCGCCAAGCAGGATCAGGTGATCGCACACCTCGGCCAGATCGGCCAGGATGTGGGAGGACAGCAGCACGGTGGCCTCCAGATCGCGCACCACGCTCATCACCTGGAGGCGGGCCAGCGGATCGAGCTCGGCCAGCGGCTCGTCCAGCACCACCAGGTCGGCGCGCTTGCCGACGGCCAGCGCGAGTGCGACCAGCGTGCGCTGGCCGCCGGACAATCGGTCCACCCGCTCGCGCGGGCCGATGTCGTGCCCGGACAGCAGGGACTGCGCGGCCGCGCGATCCCAGCGAGGGTTGGTGGCGGCGCCGAAGCGCAGCAGGTCGGCGACGCTCCACCGGCGATACAGCGGTTTGTCCTGGGCGACGAACGCGACCGCGGCCGTCTCCAGCGGCCGGCCGAAGACCTCCACCCGGCCTGTGGTGGGCGTCAGCAGGCCTGATACCAGGTTCAGCAGCGTGGACTTGCCTGCCCCGTTCGGGCCGACCAGCGCGGCCCTGGCTCCGGCGGGCACCGCGATGGTCGCCTGGCGCAGCGCCCACCGCTGTCGGTAACGCTTGCTCAGCTCACTGGTCTCCAGCGCGCTCACCGCTCCTCCCGGCCGCTGAGCTCGTGCATGCGGCGCAGCAGCGCCGCCCGCCGGGCATGGGCGCGCACCGCCAGCACGAGCGCCACCGCGACGAACAGGCCCCCGACCACCAGAGCGAGCCCCACACTGGTGCCGCGCTGCACGGCGACGACGATGATGACCGCCGTGGTGGCCAGCGAGGCGGCCAGGCCGATCCAGGCGGCGATCACCCGATCGGTGGCGAACAGCGCGACCCGGCGCGTCACCAGCCACCCGCCGTATCCGGCCCAGGTCAGGCAGAACATGGTGAACAACGCGAACGCCAGGTGGGTGCGGCCGGGCAGCGGGCCGGGCTCCGACCACCACAACGTGCCCACGAACACCGCGCCGGCGACGCCGGCCAGCAGCGCCGTCACCGCCCGGATCCGGGTTCTCCGTGACAGCACCGGCCCCAGCCGCTCGATCATGTCCTGCGCCGACAGGCGCGGCTCGTCCGTCATGGCCTGTATCCCTTCTCCTCCAGGTGCTCACGCAGCAGACGACGGGCGCGGTTGAGCCGGGACTTGACCGTTCCTGCCGGGATCTGGCAGATGTCCGCGCATTCCTCCACCGGCAGGTCCTCCAGGTAGAACAGGACGAGGATCTCCCGCTCCAGCACCGGCAGACCTGACAGCACGCTCACCAGAGCGGCGCGATCCACCATGGCCTCGGCCGGGTCGTCGACGACCATGTCGCCGGCTCCCGACGTTTCCCCGGCCTGTGCGTACTCGCCGCGCAGCCGGTCGGCGACCGACCGCCGGGCGATCGTGAACAGCCACGGCGCGAACCGGCCCGGGTCCCTCAGCCGGGGAAGGCCCCGGACCACGGACAGCCAGATCTCCTGCGTCACGTCGTCGGCCCGGTCGGCATCCAGCATGCGGCGCACATAGATCCACACCGGCATCCGCCACCGAGCCAGCAACTCGGCCAGCGCCGCGTGCTCGCCCAGTTGAGCACGCACCACCAGCAGCTCATCGGTCATCTCGTCCTCCCGTCATCCTGCACAGTCGGGCGAGAAGCCAAGAAGGTTCACGGTTCCCGGATCACCTATGGAGCATGGTCACCACGATGTCCGGCGCACTCAGCCGTCGATGATCCGATCGAGCCAGTCGCCCAGCAGCCGGCTTTCTGAAGGGCTGAGGACCTTCAGGTCTCCGAGGGCGGCCTTCAGGGTGATGGCGCCGGCCACGACGTCGTCCCCGGTCCGCGTGGAGCCGGTCGGTGCGGGATCGGTGACCGCGCGGATGACCGCTTCGCGGACGATCCGGGCGGCGTCCATGTCGCGTTCCGCCTCGGGTGAGGTGATCAAGGCCAGCGTGGTGCCACGACCGGCCGAGTGGATCACGCGCGCCGCCCGCTGCTCCGGGACGCGGAGCCGCCCCGCCAGCGCGACACGGTGCACCAGCCCGGCGAGGATCTCCGCGGCCTGCTTCGCCCCTTCTGGCTCGCCACCTGGGCGTGGGCTCCCGAAGATCAGCGAATACAGAGCGGGCTCGGCGAGACCGAACCCGATATGCAGATCCCAACCGTGCCGCAAGTCCTCCACGGGGTCGCCGCTGGGTGTTATGCCCCGCTTCTCGGCGAGGTACGACATGAGTCCTCGACTGGCTACGGCATCCAGCAGACCCTGCTTGTCACCGAACAGCCGGTACAGGATCGGCGCCTGCACGCCGGCGGCCTTACAGACCGCCCTGGTCGAGACGGCGTCCCTTCCCTCGCGCGCCAGCAGGTCCGCCGCAGCGTCGAGGATCGCTTCCCGCCTGTCCATGCTTGACATGTATCGATGCTAACAGGCGTTCGCCACAACCGATAATTCTCCCGCTAACACTGCCTTGTTATCGCTTGAAAACAGTGCTAACTTTCAGGTGTTATCACTTGAATGAGGAGGATTTCATGAACACCGCATCACGCGTCGCCATCGTCACCGGCGGTTCGCGGGGAATCGGCCGCGCCGTCGCCTCCAGGCTCGCGGAGGCAGGCCAGGACGTCGCCGTCGTCTACGCGTCCAACGCCAAAGAGGCGGACGCCGCCGTCGTTGAGATCGAGGCGGCCGGCGGCCGCGGAATCGCGCTGCAGGCCGACGTGGCCGACGAGGTCGCGATCGCCGCCGCCTTCGACACCGTGGAGCAGCAGCTCGGCCCCGTTGACGTCGTGGTCAACGCGGCGGGTGTGATGGCGCTGCAGCCGACCCGCGAGCTGGACCTGGCCGAGCTGGACCGGCAGCTGCGCATCAACGTGCGGGGCATGTTCGTCATGGCAAGGGAGGCCGCTCGCCGGATCCGGCCCGGTGGCGCCATCGTCGCCTTCTCCACCAGCGTCACCCGATTCCACCTCCCGGCCTACGGCGCGTATGCCGCGACCAAGGGGGCGGTGGAGGCCCTCGTCCCGATCCTCGCCAAGGAACTGGGCGACCGCGACGTCACGGTCAACGCGGTGGCGCCGGGCCCCACCGCCACGGAGCTGTTCTTCGAGGGCAAGTCACAGCAGGTCATCGACCGGATCGCCGGCATGAGCCCGATGAACCGGCTGGGCACCCCGCAGGACATCGCGGAGGTCATCGCCTTCCTGGCCGGCCCCGGCCGTTGGGTCAACGGCCAGATCGTGTTCGCCAATGGCGGCGCCGCCTGACTCCGTACTCGACTATCTGGAAGGGACCTCCATGGACGCTCGTACCAGCACCGCAGCACACCCCGCCGTAGATCGGCCCGCCGCCGGCCGGTTCGTGGCCTTCACCGCCATCGCGGCCGTGGTGGCGGCAGCCGCCTACGCCAGCACAGCCCTGGGCCTGCAGCACCGGTTCGCCACGTAGCGGCCCGAGCGGGGCACGGCGCGCCGTCCCCCGCTCGCCTCGCCTGACCGACATGAAGGACGGATCAGTCATGCTCCTCATCCCACGTACTGGCGGCCGCCTCAGCGCCGTCGCCACTCTCCTCTGCGCACTGGTCTCGCTGCCCGGCTGCACGACACCGGAGCCCGGCGCGTCTCAGAACATCACGGCGCGGGTCACGCGTGGCCTGGTCCCCGGAGAGGTCACCGAGATCGCCCGCGGTCTGGCCATGCCCTGGGGCCTGGCGTTTCTCCCGGACGGCTCCGCCCTGGTGTCCGAGCGGTCGTCGGCACGGATCCTGCACATCCGGCAGGGCCGGAATCCCGCGCCGATCGGCACGGTTCCGGGAGTCGAGGTGAGCGCCGAGGGCGGCCTCCTCGGGCTGGCCGCCTCACCGTCTTTCGACAGGGACCGCACCGTCTACGCCTACGTGTCGGCCTCGCCCACCAACCGCGTCGTGGCGCTGCGCCTCGCGCCCGACCTGCGCTCCCTGCGCCAGGACCGGGTGGTCCTCGAAGGCATCGAAACCGCCGACCGCCATCACGGCGGGCGCCTGCGCTTCGGGCCGGACGGCAACCTCTGGATCGGCACCGGCGACGCCTTCTCTCCCGAGAACGCGGCCGACGACGAGTCACTGAACGGCAAGATCCTGCGGATTCGCCCCGACGGATCCGTACCGCCGGACAACCCCTCGGGAACCGCCGTCTACTCCAGCGGCCATCGCAACGTGCAGGGCATCGCGTTCGGCCCCGACGGCACCGCCTACGCATCCGAACTCGGTCACCGGACCTGGGACGAACTGAACGTCCTGCGGCCGGGACGCGACTACGGATGGCCCGAGTCCGAAGGGCAAAAGGGCTCGCACGGCGAACGCCCTCTCTTCACCGTTCACCCCGACGACGCCTCGCCGTCCGGCATCGCCATCGCAGGCGGGGCCGTCTGGATGGGCGCGCTCGGCGGACAGCGGCTCTGGCGCCTGCCCGTCAACGGACCCCGGGCGGACGGCGACCCCGTCGCCTACTTCATCCAGCGCTACGGACGGATCCGCACGGTGGAGCCGGCACCCGACGGCTCTTTGTGGATCACGACCTCCAACACCGACGGCGCAACGTGGGGCGGCACCGCCGCCCGCCCTGGCGACGATCGGATCCTGCGCGTCGACCTCGTCCGCCCCGCCTCCTGACCTGCCACAAAAATTCCCTCGAAGGGAGAACCGCCATGTCCACCGTCCTCATCACCGGAGCCGCCACCGGCATCGGCAACCTCACCGCCCAGGCACTCACCCGGGCCGGGCACACCGTGTGGGCCAGCATGCGGGAGCCGTACGGACAAGACGACGTACACCGCCAAGAACTGCTCGACGTCGCCGCACGGCACGGCGGGACCCTGCGCGTCGTCCAACTCGACGTCACCTCGCAGGAATCAGCCGACGCGGCCGTTGCCACCATCCTGCGAGACGGCGGCGACCTGGACGTCGTGATACAGAACGCGGGACACCTCTACGTCGGATACACCGAGGCGTTCACCGCCGAGGACGTCGCCCACCTCTTCGACGTCAACGTCATCGGCGCCCACCGGGTGAATCGGGCGGCCATGCCTCATCTGCGCACCCGCGGCGGCGGCACTCTGCTGTACGTCGGCAGCACCATCATCGTCACCACGCCGCCCTTCCTCGGCCCGTACGCGGCGTCGAGGCGGTCAACGACGTCGCTCGGGACACGCGCGAGAGCTTCGTCCGGCGCATGGGGTTCGGCGACCTGCTGACCCCGCGGCGACGGCGGCACACCGAAAGCCGGCCCGGTACTCCGGCCTTGGACTCCTGACCGCCTATCGCTCCGATGTGACGCCCGCTGGCCCCAGGCCCCTTTACCGCGGTAGATCCCAGATGATCGTCCAGCCGCGGAACAGCGGGTCAGGGGTTCGATCCCCTCGTCGGTCCTTCACTGAGAAGCCCCTGAACAGGGATTCCTTGTTCAGGGGCTCCTTGGGTTCACACATTCACAGCCGGCCACCCGCGCGGGTATCCTCAGCGCCGTTCGAGCGTGAGCAGCGGCTCAGAAAACACAGGCGCTGGTGCGCCGGGATCTGCGGCGACAACCTGCTCCAGGCTGCGGAAGCCGGCCTCCAGCTCGTCGGGACTGAGGTGAGCGAAGAACGAAAGGGTCCGCAGGCGCAGCCGTTCGAGCATGTCACCGCGGGTGCCGGAGGACGGCTCGGTAACCGTGCCGAAGCCGGCAACGCGCCAGCCGTCCGACGTGAACATCGCGATGACCTCGTGCAGCGGCTGAAACAGCGAGGCGTCCACCTCGAAGCCGCGGGGGAAGTGCTCCAGCCACCACGGCCTGGGATGATGGTCGCTGAAATTGGCGCGCAGTAGCAGCCGCCCGCCGGGCCTGAGCACCCTGGCCAGCTCCCGGGCCGCCCGCGGCTTGTCCTGGACGTGGTGCCAGGACAAGAACATGAGAGCGTAGTCGGCGCTGCCAGACGGCACCGGCATGTCCTCGGCGGAGCCTGCCAGATACCGCGCGCCGGGCGGCGGGGACTGCGCCTGCGCGATCTCGCGCATGCGGACCGATGGCTCGACGCCAGTGACCGGCCCGAACGTTCGCGCCAGCGCGGGGGTGAACCTGCCGGTCCCTGAGCCGACGTCCAGCCCCGCCAGCGGACGCCGCTCGGGCAGCACCGCTGCGAAGGCACTGATCCATGTCTGCAGCTGCTGCTCGGTAAGCGCACGGCCGCGCGCGTAGTCCTGGTACTGCTCCGTGTCGTAGTCGATTCGCCTCATCGCAGCTCCCGCGTCAGCCGGGC
The DNA here is from genome assembly GCF_015645445.1 of Nonomuraea cypriaca. Classification (GTDB taxonomy): domain Bacteria; phylum Actinomycetota; class Actinomycetes; order Streptosporangiales; family Streptosporangiaceae; genus Nonomuraea; species Nonomuraea cypriaca. The sequence goes on from NZ_JADOGI010000064.1 coordinate 27,753, forward strand.
GACGGCAAACCGTCGATCCGATATATCGACCTGATACATCGGCACGATATGCAGTGTCGCGTCATGCCGCAAGTCGGGCATGGCGGCCGGGCCGAATGCCAGTCGACATGCCCGGCCCGCTTGACGAGGCGGACGGCGACACCCGGCGGGTCAGGTCGCAGGCGAGGGTCAGGCCGGTGGGGCCGACGACGCGGACGGGGTCCCAGGCACCCCCAGCAGCGGCAGCCACGCCTTGTCCACGATCTCGACGATCGACTCGTGCGACACCGCGCGCATCGTCATGAGCATGTCGTGGCGCAACAGGTCCAACGGCAGGTTCACCACGCGGGACGAGCGCGGCACGTCGGGCAGCTCGCCGCGCTCGACCGCGCGGGCGGTGATCATCTCGAAGGGGGTCGCCTGGCCCGGGGCGAGGAGGGTGTCGCGTAGCTCGCTGAGGCTGGTGCCGGTGTCGCGGAAGTAGCCCACCAGTTGCACGCTCATCAACGTGATCATGCCTGCGCGGTCAGCGTCGGCGTTGTGCAGGAAACCGATCGCGTCATCGCGGAGGCTGCCGGTGTCGGGCACCGCGATCGGCTGCCAGAACTTGGTGAGAGTGGCCAGCAGCAGGTCGTCGCGCTGTGGCCAGCGCCGGTAGAGCACAGGACGACTCGTGCCGGCGCGGGCGGCGACCGCTTCGAAGGTGAAGCCGTGGTATCCGTGCTCGACCAGCACGTCCCACGCGGCGTCGAGGATCGCGTCCTCGAGTTCGGCGCCGCGTCGACGGGACGCGCCGCTGTCACGGGTCGTGCCGCCATCGGTACGACGTTCCGCCGCCTGCGCCCCGATCGCACCGCGCTCACCCGCGATCCGCTCATGCTTGCGATCCACTTGCGTATCTTATCGCGGTGACTTACGGCGTCCCCCGTTAGATACAGTCGCGTACCCGAAGGAGGTGCCAGTGATGTACGACGTCATCATCGCCGGCGATCGTTGGACGGGGCAGCGGGCCTCATCCGGCCCGCCATGCTGGTTCCGGGCTCCGATGATCACTGGGCCGGGTGCCGCGTAGCCGCTTGAACGCCACGCTCAGCGCGAAGGCGTTGGCGTAGCCCACCTTCCTTGCGATCGTGCCCACCGTATGGTCGGTCTCGCGCAGCAGGTCCGCGGCCAGGGCGATCCGCCAGTCCGTGAGGTAGGACATCGGTGGTTGGCCGACCAGCGCGGTGAACCGCCGGGCGAGCGCCGCCCGCGACACTCCCACCTTGGCCGCCAGGTCCGCCACCGTCCACGGGCAGGCGGGTGCGTCGTGCAGCAGCCGCAGCGCGGTGCCCACGACCGGGTCGTCCAGTGCGCGGCACCAGGCCGGGGGATTGGCGTCGGGGTTGTCGAACCAGTTGCGCAGCGCGGAGACCAGCATCAGGTCCAGCAGCCGGTCCAGCACCAGCTGCTGTCCCGGCCGGTCTCGGGCGACCTCCTCGGCCACCGTCTCCACCGATGGGCAGGGGCTGCCCTCGGACGGCACCACCAGCACGGCGGGCAGGGCCTGTAGCAGTCGTTCGCTGAGCTCTCCCCGGCGCTCGAAAGCCCCGCTGACCAGCACGGCGGCCCCGTCGGCCGGCGTTCCGCAGGTCCGGGCGGGCGCGGAGGCGTGCTCGACGCCCTCGGCCCCCGGGCAGTAGTCGGCGCTGGTCACCACCAGCGAGGGTGTGGTCGCGGGGTCGTCGGCCACCGTGTAGGGCGCGTCGCCGCGGATGACGGCGATGTCGCCTACGTCGATGGGCACCGGTTCGTCCTGGTCGGGAACGATCCAGGCCCGGCCGCGCAGCATCGTGGCCAGCGTCAGCGGGGCGCCACTGGCCATCCGCAGCGCCCAGGGCGGTCGCATGATCGTCTGCCGGAAGACGGCGCCGCGCGCCCGTACCTCTGCCAACAGCTCCGACACGACGTCCATGCCCTCAGTGTAGACGCCTAGACATCAAGTAGAGCTTCCCAGCCATGGATCGTCTCGGCGCTGGCCGGTTGGCTGGGGTCATGCCTGAACATCCAATTCTTGTCACCGGGGCGACCGGTAAGTCTGGCCGCCGTGTCGTCAGCCAACTGCGGACCAAGGGGCTGCCGGTTCGCGCGGCGGCCAGGAACGGCGAGCACGCCTTCGACTGGACCGACCGCGGCACCTGGGATGCCGCTCTGGAGGGCGTGCGGTCCGTCTACATCGTGCAGCTGGACGGCACGAAGCTTGTTCGCCCGTTCATCGAGCGGGCGGTGCGCCATGGGGTGCGGCGGATCGTGCTGGCCTCGGGGCGCGGGATCGACGATCCGGACTACGCGAAGGACAGCGGCGGCATCTTGGAGGGCATCGTCGACAGCGAGGCCGCCGTGCGGGAGAGTTCTCTGGAGTGGACGATCAGCAGGCCGGGCTGGTTCGCGCAGAACTTCAGCGAGGGCTTCTTCGCCGATGCCATCCGCGCCGGTGAGCTGCGGCTGCCCGCCGGCGATGGGGCTGCCAGCTTCGTCGATGCGGAGGACATCGCCGCGGTGGTGGTCGCCGCGCTGACCGAGGACCGGCACGCGGGCGAGATCTATGAGTTGTCCGGACCCCGGGCGGTGACGTTGACCGAGGCGGTCGCCACGATCTCCGAGGTCACCGGCCGCGACATCCGCTACGTGCCGCTCTCCGTCGAGGACTACGTCGCGGAACTCGTTCAGCAAGGACTGCCGCCCGCGGACGCCGAGGCCTTCGCCGACGTCATTGAGCCACTCAGGGAGGGTACGGACGAGTACGTCTCCGACGGCGTGCAGCGTGCCCTTGGTCGCCTGCCGCGGACCTTCGCCGAATTCGCCGAGTCCACCGCTACCGCAGGCGGTTGGCGGTAGCTCGCCGACCGCTCGTTCCCGGCCGCCGAAGCACACGTCGGCGTCCTCGGCCCTCACCCGGCAGGCGGCGGGGGAGTGCCGGTCCCCCTATCGGCAGCGATGATCGCAGGAATGCTCGGAATACTCCGAGCGGGCGGGGCCTACCTGCCACTCGACCCCGAGCATCCCGACACCCGCGTCAAAGGCGATCAGGCGGTTTGGAGGGGGCGCCGGGGGAAGACGACTCCAGTCAGCTCTTCGGAGACCTCCCACAGGCGGTGTGCCACCTCGGCGTCCCGCGCCTTCGCCGAGCGGCCGACCAGCTTCGGCGAGCCGCGCCCCTCCAGGAAGCCGCTCGGGCCCGCGTAACTGTCGCCCGGAATTCTCGCCACGGCCGCGTACAGCGTCGGCAGAGCGCCGTCGTCGTCGCCCTGCGCGAAAAGGCCGGCCGCCGCCTTCTGTACGAGGTGGCGCACGCGTCGCCGACCGTCGAACTTCAGCAGGTTCGTGGCCGCCATGCCGGGGTGCGCGGCGGTTGCGATCAGCGGTGAGCCGACCTGGGCGAGCCGTCGCTGCAGTGCTGAGGTGAACAGCAGATTGGCGAGTTTGGACTGCGCGTACGCTGCCATCGCCCGGTACGGCTTGCGCTCCCAGTTGAGATCGTCGAAGTCGATCGAGCCCACCTTGTGACCGTTGGACGAGACGGTGACGACCCGTTCCCGGATCCGCGGCAGGAGCAGGTTCGTGAGCGCGAAGTGCCCCAGGTGGTTGGTGCCGAACTGCAGCTCGAAGCCGTCGGCCGTGCGGGAGAGCGGCGGGATCATGACGCCCGCATTGTTGATCAGCACGTCGACGGGCTCGGTGAAGTCCTCGGCGAATGCGCGTACCGAGGAGAGGTCGGCGAGGTCGAGCTGCCGGACCTCGATGTGGCCGGTTGTCGCGGCGGCGGCCTCGCGCCCTTTCTCGAGGTCGCGCACGGCGAATACGACACGCGCATCCCTGGCGGCGAGGGCGCGGGCAGCCGCGCGGCCGATCCCGCTGTTCGCGCCGGTGACGACGACCGTGCGACCCGTCATGGAGGGAACGTCCGAAGCAGAGAATGTTGTCATGAGCTACAAAGTAGTCGCTGGAAACAAAGTAGTCAACGGAAACATAGCCTGCTATCCTGGGCCCCATGCCAGACGCGACCGAAGAGCGGCCCTACCATCACGGAAACCTCCGGGCCGCACTGCTCGACGCGGCCGAGCGCGGCCTGCGGGAGCGCGGCGCGGACCAGCTGTCGCTGCGCGATCTGGCCAGGGAGGCCGGCGTCAGCCACGCCGCGCCGCGCCGGCATTTCGCGGACCGTCAGGCGCTGCTCGACGCGCTCGCCGTGGCCGGGTTCGCCCGGCTGGACACAACGCTGCGCACCGCCTTGGCGGCCGCGGACGAAGACTTCCCATCGCGCGTGCGAGCCACCATGACGGCCTACACCCGCTTCGCCACCGGTAACGCCGCGCTCCTCGAACTGATGTACACCAGCAAGCACCGGCCGGATGCGACGCGGATCGTCAAGGCGGCCGAAGCCCCGTTCGGGCTGATGAACGAGCTGATCACGCAGGGACAGGAGCAGGGTGCGCTCCAGGCGGGCGACCCCGAGCGGATCGGGATCGTCCTGTTCGCGACCCTCCAGGGCATCGCCTCGATCATCAACGGCAACATCGTCAAACCAGAACTGCTCGACGGACTCGTGGAGACCGCGGTCGAACAGTTCGTGCGCGGCGCCCGCCCGCTCCCGTAGGGGCCCGTTCTCCGGCCGAATGCTCCACCGATCGGAGGGCCTGCTCACCGTGCGTGCCTCCGAAGAGGGAGTCGAGGAGACGGTCGACGCCGGCTGCGTGCGGCACATCGGACTCTCGGAGGTCGGCTGAACCTCACCGCGGCGGACCCCTTGAGATGCGCATACTGCGTATGCATACTTAGTACTCATGCCGGTCAGACACGGGCTGCTCGCCCTACTCAGCGCGGGACCCCGGCATGGCTACCAACTGCGGGTCGAGTTCGAGGCGTCGACCGGAGCGACCTGGCCGCTCAACATCGGCCAGGTCTACACGACGCTGTCCCGCTTGGAGCGCGACGGCCTGGTCGCGCCAGGCGAGTCGGACGAGCAGGGCCGGGTCGTCTACACGATCACCGAGACCGGCCGCGAGGAAATGGTGCGATGGTTCAGCTCCCCGGTCGTCCAATCCGACCGGCCGCGGGACGAGCTGGTCATCAAGCTGGCCATGGCCGTCGCTGCCAAGAAGGTGGACGTCGCCGAGGTCATCCACAAGCAGCGTACGGCGACCATGCGCACCCTCCAGCAGCTGACCAGGGCCAAGCGAGCTGCCACGGAAGGCGCGGCCCAACGGCTCGTGCTCGATTCCATGATCTTCCAGGCCGAGGCCGAGCAACGGTGGCTGGACCACTGCGAGTCCGTTCTCAAGGAGGAAAGATGACGGTCGTACGGCTGGCTGAGGTGGCCAGAGTCCACGGCGAAGGGGCTGCAGCCGTACACGCTCTGAAGGGCGTGAGCCTCGAGGTCGACGCGGGGGAGCTGGTCGCGGTCATGGGCCCGTCCGGGTCCGGCAAGTCCACCCTGCTCAACCTCGCGGGCGGGCTCGACCGGCCCACGTCGGGGACGGTGCACGTCGGCGAGCATGACCTGGCCACCATGCGCGACCTCGCGGCACTACGGCGCCGCGAAGTCGGCTACGTCTTCCAGGACCTCAACCTGATCACGTCGCTGACGGCGGCGGAGAACGTGATGCTGCCGCGCGAACTCGACGGCGTGCGCTCACGCCTGGCCAGGGAGGAGGCGATGGCCGTGCTGGCGGAGATCGATGCGGCGGACCTGGCCGACCGCTTCCCCGAGGAGCTGTCCGGTGGCCAGCGCCAGCGGGTCGCGATCGCCCGCGCCTTGGTCGGCGCGCGGTGTCTGCTGCTGGCCGACGAGCCGACCGGCGCGCTCGACACGCGCACCGGCGATGAGATCCTGCAATTACTGCGCGCTCGCTGTGACTCTGGCGCTGCGGTTCTGCTGGTCACCCATGAGCCGCGCTACGCCGCCTGGGCCGATCGTGTGGTGTTCCTCCGCGACGGGATGATCACGGACACCACGGACACGCCGCTGGTGAGCGCCCGATGAGCGTCGTACTGGTCGCGCTGCGCCTCGCCCGCAGAAACGCGTGGCGTTCCCGGGGGCGAAGCGCGCTCATCATGGTGATGATCGGCTTACCCGTCCTGGTGATCACGGGGGTCTTCACCCTCATCGAGACCATGAACGTCACCCCACGGGAGGGGCTGGTGGCCGAGCTGGGCACGGCCGACGCCCGCCTCGTCCAGACACCTGAGGGCACGGTGCTCCAGCAGCAGCCGGACGGGGCGAGCTGGAGCACGGGCGGCGACGACGACGGAGCGGCCGCCCCCGAGCTCGGTGCCGCCGAGGTGGCGGCCCTGCTCGGACCGGGCACCCGGTTGATCCCCTTCAGCACCGGCGTGCTCCGGCTGGGCACCGAACGGGTCGACGCGCTGGAGACCGACCTGCGCGATCCCCTCACCAGGGGGATGCTGACGTTGGGCGAGGGCAGATTTCCCGCCGCCCGCGAGGTCGCGGTGACACCCGCGCTCGGCCTGCGGCCCGGCGACCTCCTGCGGCCGTCCGGCGCGGCGCCGCTGACGGTGGTGGGCGTGGTCGAGCACCCGCACCGGCCCTCGCTGCGCGAGGTCGTGGGTCCCGATCTGCCGCTGGCGCCCCTGAACGACTTCTGGACTCCGGATCCGAACATGTACGGCCCCGGCTGGCTCGCCGACACCGCGAAGCCCGTGTCCTGGACCGACGTGTCCACGCTGAACAGCGCAGGCCTGTACATCACCTCCCGCGCCACGCTCCCGGACTCGCCGCGCACCCTGGTTCGTTTCTCCCCCTTGGACGTCCAGCACACGGTCGGGCTCGGCGCCATGGTGATCATGGTGGTGCTGGAGACCGTGCTGCTGGCCGGGCCCGCCTTCGCGGTCGGGCTCAGGAGACGGCGCACGGAACTGGCCGAGATCGCGGCGCAGGGCGGCTCGGCCGGGCACCTGCGGACGATCGTGCTGGCCGACGGACTGGTCCTCGGCGGTGCGGCCACCCTGGTGGCGACGGCGCTGGGCATCGGCGCCGGAGTGCTGGGCGCCAGGGTGGTGGCGCGCTGGGGCGGGCAGGCCGGCCCGGCGGAGGTGCCGTGGGCGCCGGTTCTGGGCGTCGCCGTGCTGGGCCTGATCGCCGGGATCGTGGCGGCGCTGGTGCCTGCCGTACAAGCGGCTCGGCAGGACACCGCGACCGTACTGGCCGGCCGCGCGTCCGCGGTGGCCGATCGGCCGGGATGGCCCCTGGCGGGGGCCGTGCTGGTGCTGGCCGGGCTGGGGGCGACCGTGGTGGCGCGGCGCCAGCCGGGCTCGGTGTGGGTGTGGGCCTCCGCGGTGCTGGTCATGATCGGGCTGGTGGTGTTGACGCCATGGCTGGTCCGCTTCACGGGACGGGTGGCCACGCGGTTACGGCTTCCGCTGCGGGTGTCCGTCCGCGACGCGGTCCGCCACCGATCCCGGACGGCGAGCGCCGTGGCGGCCGTCATGGCGGTCACGGCCACGGTCGTGGCCATGGGCATCGGCGCCTACAGCGAATACACGGACCGGCGCAACGCCTACACCTCGGCGCGCCCGACCGGCATGCTGGCGATCTGGGGCGGCAACATGGGCGACGCGGCCTGGAACCGGCTTCGCGCCGAAACGGCCCGCCGGTTGCCGGGTGTGCCGCTGGCCGGCGGCTATCACGCGAAGGACGCCCAGGGCCACCGCTACGCGCTGCGGTACACAGTGCGATGGAACGGGACACGGACGCGCCGTACGGCGGCCATCGGAGACCAGGCTCTGCTCAGGCTCCTGCAAGGGCGCCACGACCCGCAGGCAGCCGCGGCGCTGGCGAGTGGCAAGGCCGTGGTGTTCGACGCGGCCGCGGTACGGGATGGCAGGCTGACGCTGCGGGCGAGCTCCACGTCCGCCCCCGCACGCAAGCTGGAAGTGCCCGCGGTACTGGCCACGCCCGCCGACGAGCACCAAGGCGGGGCCCTGCTGCCGCGTACCCTGGCCGAACAGGCCGGTTTCACGACAGCGGAGCGGCAGCTCTACGTCATGCACCGGCTGCCGGCCTACTCGACGCTGTCACGCGATCTGGCCAAGGTGACCCCCCGCGTGACGGTCGCCTCCGAGGAGGGCTATCGCAATGTGCCCGACCCCGGCGTGTGGGGCTGGCTCGGCGGTGCCCTCGTCCTCGTCGTCGGCGGCACCCTGGCCGCCACCCGCCTGGCAGCCGCCGATACGCGGCCTGAGCGGGCGACGATGACGGCCATCGGCGCACCGCCAGGGACGATCCGGCTCGTCGTGGCCGGCCAGGCCCTCTACATCTCCGGACTCGGCGCGCTGGTAGGGCTGGTCGCGGGAACGGTGACGGGCGTGGCGCTGAGCCGGCCGATGACGACGTACGGCGCCGGAGATCCCGCCACAATCGCCATACCATGGCCATTCGTCATCGCCGTGGTGGTGGGACTGCCCGCACTGGCGACTGTGGCGGCGCTGATCACCCGGACCAGACTGCCCCTCGCCCGCCGGCTCCTGTGACACGGATCCCGGACTGCCGGCGACCACCGCGGAAGCGGTGACGGTCGGCGTGCCGGAGCGGATGGCACGCGACCTCGGCCTGGATGCGGGACGGGCGACCGCCCGACCTGGTACGCCACCGCCCCGACGAGCAGGTCAGGGCGGTCTCCGGCTGCCGGGAACCGTTGACACCACGTGTCCTGGGTCATTACTGTCGCCCGCATGGGCCGTACAGTGGAAGATGAGTTCCATCAGATGAAACCCGAGGGGGGCAAGGACAGCTCGACGACGCGGACGCTGTCGCGCGGGCTGCAGGTGCTCTCCGAGATCCTGGGCGCGGAGACCCCGCCCACCCTGACCGAGCTCGCCGTGCGCACCGGACTGGCCAAGGCCACGGTCTCGCGCCTGCTCGCGACCCTCGTGGAGTCGGGGTTCGCCTCCCAGCGGCCGGGAGGCCAGACCTACTTCGCCGGTCCGTCGATCGCCCGGTGGCTGCGTACCAGTCCGCTGGAGGCACTGCTCGCCGAGCAGGCCGCGCCGGCCCTCGACACGCTGCGCGACCTGTCCGGCGAGACCTCGGTGCTGTGCGTGCCGGTCTGGCCCGACCGGGTGTGCATCGTGCGCAGCCTCGCGCACTCCCCGATCCGCGCGCAGAAGACGATCGGCGAGAGCGGCCCGTTGACCCGCGGGTGCAGCGGCCGGGCGTTTCTCGCGTTCGCCAAGGACCCCTACGTGGACGCGGCGCTCCAGGCCCGCCCGCTGGTGCGGATGACACCCAGCTCGCTGGCCGAGCCCGAGGAGTTCTTCGCCCGCCTGCGCACCGAACGCGAGCTCGGCTACGCGATGTCCGTCGGAGGCACCTACCCGGACATGAACGGCATCGCCGTACCGATCTTCGCGGGCGGCTCGGCCATGCCGGTGGCCGTCATCAACGTCAGCGGACCGGCCGCCCGCTGGACCCAGGAGCGGATGGAGGCCTTCGCACCGACGCTCAAGGAGCACGCCGCCCGGCTCACCGGCTACTTCACCTCGGAAAGGATTTCATGATCAAGGCAGTGGCGGCGACCGGACAGCTCGGCACGGGCTTCAAGGCGCACACCCTCGCCGAAGCCGCTGAGGGCGCCGACTTCATCGGCTGTGATGCGGGCTCCTCCGACCCCGGCCCCTATTACCTGGGATCGGGCGGCACCCAGGCGTCCGACGAGGCCATCGCGCGCGACCTCGAACTGATGATCGCCGAAGGTGTCAAGCATGACATCCCCGTTCTCATCGGCTCGGCGGGAACGGCGGGCGCCCGCCCGCACCTCGACCGGACGGTCGACATCGTCAGGCGGCTCGCGGCGAAGAACGGCTGGCACTTCCCCCTCGCCGTGGTCAACAGCGAGATCCCCGCCGAGCGCGTGGTCAAGGCCTATCGCGATGGCGGTCTCACCCCGCTCAACGGGGCGCCGGAGATCAGCGAGGAGTCGATCCGCGCGGCGGAGCACATCGTGGCCATGCAGGGCCCCGAGTGTTTCGCCGACGGCCTGGAGCAGGGCGCCAAGGTGGTCATCGCCGGACGCGCCAGCGATACGTCGATCTTCGCGGCGGTCCCGATGATGCGCGGCATCCCCGAGGGCATCGCCTTCCACGCCGCGAAGATCCTGGAGTGCGGCGCGGCGTCCGTCGTCGAGCGCAAGTACCCCGACTCGATGGTCGCGCTGCTCGACTCCGAGGGTTTCACCGTCGAACCACCCAACCCGGACATGGCGTGCACCCCGCAGAGCGTGGCCTCGCACACCTTCTACGAGACCGCCGACCCGTTCCGGCTGGTCGAGCCGAACGGCACGCTGGTCACCACCAACGCCGTCTACACGGCGGTGTCCGACCGCGCGGTACGGGTCACCGGCAGCGCGTTCGAGCCCACGAGCGACTACACGGTCAAGCTGGAGGCCGCCACCCTTCTCGGTCACCGCACCATCGTGCTGGCCGGGGTGCGCGACCCGCTGGTGGTGGGCCGCATCGAACACTTCGTGGACGCCACGAGCGCGGTCATCAAGGGCAAGGTCGCCGACAGTCTCGGGCTGTCGGAGGACGACTACCGGATCCGCTGGAACATCTACGGCAAGAACGGCACGCTCGGGCCGTTCGAGCCGGAGGCCCACGTCACCGGCCACGAGGTCGCGCTGCTCATCGACATCGTCGCCAGGGACCAGCACACGGCCCAGGCGATCGGCTCGGTCGCCTGGCACACGGCGCTGCACCAGCCGATCCCCGAGTACAGCGGCCTGGTCAGCCACCTGGCGTTCCCCGTGTCGCCGCCGGCGATCGCCGCGGGACCGGTCTACGAGTTCTCCATCAACCACGTGATGCACATCGACGACCCGGGCGACACCTATTCGCTCACCATCCAGAACCTCTAGGGATCGGCATGCCGCAACTCCACGAGCTCGCACGGCTCATCAGAAGCAAGAACGCCGGCCCCTTCGAGCTGACGATCGACGTCATGTTCAACGACAGGGAGTCCTACGACCGGGTGGTCTCCTCCAAGCTGCTCAGCGCCGCCCGGATGGCCGAGCTGTACCAGGTCGATCCGGCCGTGGTGCAGCTGTTCGAGGCCGAGGTGGCGCTGGCGATCAAGATCTCGATCCCGCGTCCGATGCCGTCGGGCAGTCTGCGAGACACCGACATCTTCGGCGGCCAGTTCCACAGCCCGATCGTCCGGCTGGAGATTCCCTGAGCCGCCACCGAGAGAAAGAAGACGAACGCATGCAGAACCAGGCTGATACCAGGATCGAGCGGATCCGCGGCCTGCTGCCCGAGATCGCGCAGATCTCCGACGAGTCGCTGCGCAGCACCGTGGAGACCATCTGGGAACGGATGTGGGCCGAAAGCGGCTGGGGCGACATCGCCGACATCCCCAAGAACCCGTCCGCGCCCGGCGCTCCGCAGCGAGTGCCCGACGCCTGGACGCTGGTCACCCACACCCGGGCGGTGGCGCAGCTCGCGCTCACGTCGGCCGAGACCGTGAAGACCCTGCACGGCATCCCCTACGACCACGACGCGCTGCTGGCTATCGCGCTGCTGCACGACGTCAGCAAGATCGTCGAGTACGAGGGCACCAGGGAGAAGATCCAGAAGGGGCACGTCGGCCGGCTGATCCAGCACGGGGTGTACGGCGCGTTCATGATGTGGCAGCACGGGCTGCCGACCGAGCTGGTGCACGGCGTCATCGCGCACACCCCGTCGTCGCGGGGCGTGCCGCAGACGCACGAGGCGCTGATCGTCCGCTACGTCGACTTCCTCGACACCGACTCGATGCTGCTGGACGCCGGAGAGGAGCTGTACCTCAAATGACCCTCCTCTCACCTGGGGCGCGCTACCGCGAGCTGCTGCGCGGCGACGGCATCATCGTCCAGCCCTCGCTTGCCGACCCGCTGTCGGCGAGGATCGCCGAGGACGTCGGCATCCGGGCGCTCAGCCTGGGCGGCTACGCGATGGGCGCCAACCGCGCTGTCACCGAGCCCCTGCTCTCGCTCGAGGACGTCGCCCGCATGATGCGCGACCTGCGGGCCGTCACCCGGCTGCCGGTGATGGTCGACGCCGGGGCGGGCTGGGGCGAGCCGATGCACGTCATGCACGCCGTGCGTACCCTGGAACGTTCCGGCGCGGCGGCCGTGCACATCGAGGACCAGATCTATCCGAAGCGTGCCCACTACCACAAGGGCGTCGAGCACGTCGTGCCCCTCGACGAGCTACTGCAGAAGGTGCGGGCCGCGCTCGCCGCACGGGTCGACCCCGACTTCGTCATCTGCGCCCGCACCGACGCGATGCGCACCCACGGCTACGCCGAGGGCATCCGGCGGGCCAGGGCGTGTGCGGAGGCCGGCGCGGACCTGGTGATGATCTTCCCCGGCGACGACGAGGAGACCGAAGCGGCCCCCAGGAACCTGCCGGACATCCCCCTCGTATACGTCAACAGCACCGGCAACGACCAGGGGCGCGGTGTCTACCCCGCGCACGTCCTGGAAGGGTGGGGCTGGAAGGTCGTCTACGACTCGATCAGCGTCACCAACGTCACGTTCGCAGCGGTGAAGGAGTTTCTGGCCCGCCTGCACGAGACCGGCGACCCCGGATTCCACCGGGAGACCGTCATCGGCGTCCGCAAGGACGTTGAACGAACGATCGGCCTGGAAGAGCTCTACGCCCTGGAGGAGAGCACCGTCGAGCGGTAGCCCCGCACGGCCCCTCCCGATCGCACCCCTCCACCCGCGGCACCCCCCAAGACGCTCCACGGGTGAGACTCACACAACTGCACAAAGAAGGCGACATTCACCATGTCAACGCCAACCCCCATCGCGCCCGCCGCTTCGAAGGCCGAGCGGCGCCGGACGATCATCGCCGCGTCAGCCGGGAACTTCGTCGAATGGTATGACGCCGGGATCTACGGCATCGTCGCTGTGGTCCTGTCGAAGAAACTGTTCCCGTCGGACGTGGACCCGACGATCGCCCTGCTCAACACCTACGCGGTCTTCGCGATCTCGTTCCTGCTACGACCCTTCGGCGGCATCGTCTTCGGGCACATCGCCGACAAGCTCAGCCGGAAACAGGCGCTCTCCATCACGATCATCGCGACCTGTATCTCCACCGGCCTCATTGGACTGATCCCAGAATACCGGACGATCGGCTGGCTCGCGCCCGTGCTGCTGCTCGTGCTTCGCCTGCTCCAGTCGATGGGCACGGGTGGCGAGTACTCCACGGCGATCAGCTTCGTCTACGAGCACGGCCAGAAGGGCAGGAAGGCCGTCGCCGTCGGGCAGCTCACCTCCCTGACCTTCGGCGGCTTCCTGGTGGGCGCGCTGTTCTCGACGATCCTGTCGGCGCTCATGCCCGCCTCCGCGTACGAGTCGTACGGCTGGCGGATCCTCTTCCTGCTTGCCCTGCCGATGGGGGTCGTCGGCTCCTACCTGCGCCGCAAGACGGAGGAGAGCCCGGAGTTCCAGGCGCTGCAGCGGATGCGCGAGCAGACCAAGGCCCAGGTGACCCCGCTGTTCGAGGCGCTCAGGAAGTACTGGCGACGCATCCTCGTCTTCACCTTCTTCATGGGCAGCTGGTCGGTGTTCGCCACCCTGCTGACCAATTACCTGCCGACGTTCCTGCACGCCAACAAGGCGCTGTCGGCCACCCAGGCGAACGCCGCCAACCTTCTCGCCAGCTTCATGGTGCTGGTGTTCGTGCTGGCCTTCAGCCCGGTCGCGGACCGCATCGGGCTGCGCAAGGCGATGATCGTCGCGTCGATCGTGCTGATCATCGGCATCGTCCCCGGCTACGCGATCGCGGCCGACGGCGTGGCGGGCGGCTTCCTCGGCGCCGCGATCCTGGGCACCTGCAAGGGCATCCTCGCGGTGCCGGCGCTGCTGGCCACAAGCCAGATCTTCCCGGCGGGCATCCGCGTGACGGCGGGCGGGCTGTCGTACAACATCTCGGCCTCGGTGCTGGGAGGCACGGCGCCGTTCGTCGCGGTCTGGCTGAACGGCACGTCGGAGACCTCGCTGCTGTTCTCCTCCTACCTCATCTTCTACGGGGTGCTGACCCTGGTCATCACGCTCGTCTACGCGAAGGGCTGGATCGCCGAGTCGGCCGCCCACTCGGGCGACGCCGCGACCGGCAAGGCCGGGGACGCGCCATTCACCGTGGCCGACCCGGCGCTCGGCCTCGCGCAGCAGGCGGGCGGCCCGGCCGACCGGGAGGGCCGCAGCTGAGGCGGCTCATCCCCTGACGACGCCGGCACGGCAGGGCGCGGGGACGCTCACGCCCCTCCGCGCCGGCCGCTGGATCGGGTTACCGCGGCGTTGCAGCCGATCACCGGATGGCGCTCAGATTCACGATCACCTGCTCGCCGTCCCGGTCGTACCGGAACAGCCCGCGCGCCCGGTAGTCCAGCGTCGCCGTGGGCATCCCCTTCTTGGCCGGCCGTAGTCCGAGATCGGCGCCCCGGCCCGTGGCCAGGTCGTACAGAACCTGGCCACGCAGCCCGTCGTCCTTGCCGCGCTGGAGCAGTGTGAGGAAGCGGTCAAGCGCCGGTGGGGAGATGTCGGGCATGCCGGGCAGCTCACGGGCGCCGCCCTCGCGGCCCACCAGGGTGCCGCCCTTCACGCACCAGCTGATCCCGCAGGAGGCGAACGGCTCGACGGGAGCCTTGCTGCGCTTGCCCGTCTCGATGTTGAGCAGGTCGCCGAAGATCACCTGCTTGTCGCTCCGCTGCTTGTAGTCGTGGCGCGGGGTGGCGGCCCAGGGCCAGCCGATCAGCGTGTACTCCGATGTGCCGGGCAGCAGCCGGGGCGTGTCGCCCGACAGCGGCATCTCGAAGACGCCGCCCTTGCCCCACAACGTCCACACCGCCTTGTCGCCGACGATCTCCAGGTCGATGCCGCCGTAGCCGGGCACGCCCTCGAATGTGGTCAGCCGGCGCTGCGTGCCGCCGGTGCGGGGCGCGGTCCAGATGTCCACGATCCGCTTGCGCTCCTGCTTGCGCACGGTCCACCAGTACAGCCGATCGCGGTCGGCCAGCACGAACGACGCGGTGACGACGGTCTTGGGCGGCGGCGTGACCTGGACGAGCAGCCGCGCCGTCCGTGCCGCGACGTCGTAGGCCCACAGGCCGTCCATCTTGTCGGCGTTGCCGTCCCTCTCCGTACGGACCAGCACGGTGTGGTCGTCGAGGAACACCTCCGGCCTGAACGGCCTGCCGTTCGGCAACGTCGCGGGCACGACGTGCACGGCGCCGGGCCAGACTTCCTCGATCGGCGGGTACGTCGGGTCCGCCTCCTGGACCGGCGCCTTGGTGGTGGCGACGGCGGGCGGGGGCGTCGCCGGCGTTCCTCTCGCAGCGTCGATGACAAAGGGCGCGCCGGCGGTCAACAGGACCACGGCCGCCGCGGCGGCGAACCCCGCCACGCCGTGCCGGCGGCGCCTGCGGTGCTCTTCCTCGACGCGTACCAGCAGGTCGTCGGCGGGGCGAGGGGCGTGGCGGGCCGCGGCGGCGAGTTCGGCGGCCAGGGACATCTCCAGGTTGTTGGTCACGTGACGTACCCCATGTTCTCCACGATTCCGGGCAGGTCGCCGCGAAGTTTGTCCAGGGCGCGGGAGGCCTGGCTGCGTACGGTCCCGCGGGAGACACCGAGGACGTCTGCGATCTCGGCGTCCGTCAACTGCTCGTAGTACCGCAGTACGAGCACGGCACGCTGGCGGGGCGGCAGCTTGGACAGCGCCTCCCAGAGGCCGGAGCCCTCGTTGGGGGCGTCCTCATAGGTGGTGTCGGGTGGCGTGGCCGTGATGTGCTCGCGCCTGCGCACCCGCCAGGAGTTGATGTGCAGGCGCGTCATCGTCGTCCGGACGTAGCCGTCCAGCGCGTTCTTCCTGCGCACCCGTGACCACGAGCCGCGCAGCCGGACCAGAGCCTCCTGCACCAGGTCGGCCGCGTCGTGCGGGTTGCCCGTCAATACGTAGCCGTAGCGGAGTAATCCGTCCACGCGCTCGGCCACGAACCGCTCGAACAGCGGATCTTCCTGCACGTCTGCATCCTCCTCCATCCCGACCTAGTGTGATGCGCCTGAAATCTTGGTGATAAGTCTGTACTCTGTTGTTGTCTTGCCGACGCCGGCCGTATCGGTCGGCCAAAGGCCGATCTGGTCCTGGAGGAGGCCGAGCGCGTCCAACTGACCCGGTGGGCCAGACGCGCCAAGAGCGCACAGTACCTGGCGCTGCGCGCGAAGATTATTCTGCGCTGCGCGCAGGGCGGCACGAACAAGCAGGCTGCAGCCGATCTGGGGGTCGATGAGTCGACCGTGGAGCGCTGGCGTGCCCGGTTCATCGCCCGGCGACTGGACGGCCTGCACGACGAGCCCCGGCCTGGCCGGCCACCCTCGATCCTGCTCGATCAGGTCGAAGACGTGATCACCGCGACGTTGGAGTCCAGCCCCGGTAACGACACGCACTGGTCACGGGCCTCAATGGCCAGACGCACCGGACTGTCGAAATCGACCATCGGCCGTATCTGGAAGAAGTTCGATCTCAAGCCGCACCTGCAGGATTGCTTCAAGCTCTCCACCGACCCGCAGTTCGTGGACAAGGTCGTCGACGTCGTCGGGCTCTACCACAACCCGCCGGAGCGGGCGGTGGTGCTGTGTGTGGATGAAAAGAGCCAGATCCAGGCGCTTGACCGGTCCCAGCCGGTGCTGCCGATGATGCCGGGCACGCCCGATCGGCGCACGCACGACTACCTGCGGCACGGCATCACCAGCCTGTTCGCTGCCTTCAACATTGCCGACGGCACCGTCATCAGCCAACTCCACCGCCGCCACCGCGCCGTAGAGTTCAAAAAGTTCCTGGTCACGATCGACAAAGCCGTGCCGGCCGAACTGAATGTCCACCTGGTGTGCGACAACTATGCCACCCATAACACTCCCGAGATCAGAGCGTGGCTGGCCAGGCATCCCCGGTTTCATGTTCACTTCACCCCGACCGGGTCCTCCTGGATCAACCAGGTCGAACGCTGGTTCGGCCTGCTGACCGACAAGCTCATCCGCCGCGGTGTCCACACCTCCGTCAAAGCTTTGGAGGACGACATCAAGGCGTGGATCGCTACCTGGAACGAGAATCCCCGGCCGTTCGCCTGGACCAAAACCGCTGACCAGATCCTGAACTCCCTCGCCGACTATCTCTCCAAAGTCGGAACCGACCACAGGACAGGGCAGAATTAACCTTCAAGATTTCAGGCGCATCACACTAGCGACGTACCCTGAACCTCAGGTGCAGCACCCCCTCGCCCTGGATGACCACATAGGGATCCTCCAGCAGATGCTGCCCATCGATGCTGCCGAAGTAGCGTTTGCCCGACCCGAACACCACCGGCACCACGTCCATCGCCACCTCGTCCACGAGGCCGGCCGCCAGAATCTGGCCGCCCACCTCGCCGGCGTTCACACTGATGGCTCGCCCTCCGGCGAGTTTCTGGGCCTTGTCGATCGCAGCCGCCACGTCATCGACGAAATGGTACGACGCCTCGGGGTGCCAGCCCTCGGGCTTGGGCCGGTGGGACACCACCACCACGTGATCACCCGTAGGCGGATGACCCTCCCAACCGTTCACCAGGTCGAACAGGCGGCGGCCCTTCACGATCGTGCCGATCGACTCCCACATCGACCGGACGTACTGCGCCGATGCCTTTGAGACCTTGAAGGCGCTTCCAGCTCCGGAATGATCGTACTGCTGGTCGCCGCCTCCGGTGATCCGGGTGTCCCCGTTGAAGTACCAATCGTGAAGTGGCCCGACGTCGTCGTTCCGGTCGGCGATGAAGCCGTCCACCGACACCACGTTGTGCATGAATACTGTGCCCACAGGTTCTCTCCAGTCCTCTTGCGCATTCGCCCCGATCCTGTCGCCCTGGAGGGCGGCTAGTCTTGCAAAAAATCAATCAGTGGGCATCGGACCGATGTCCGGCGGGAACCCCCGCGCGGCGGGGAATCGGCGCCGCAGGGCCAGGTATTCCGTCGGGGAATGGCCGGTGAAGTCCTTGAACTCCCTGCTCAGGTGAGCCTGGTCGAAGTAGCCCGCCGTTTGAGCGAGCACGGACCAGTCGACCGGACGCTGGGCGTCTACGGACACGATCAGCCGCGCAAAGCGGTAGATCCGCGCCACCCGCTTCGGGGTGACCCCAACGTGAGACTTGAACAGCGTGGCCAGGTGATTGCCACTCACTCCAGCGGCATCGGCCAGCGCACCGACCGGAACCACGCCGTGGGAGGTCTCCAAACGCCCGCCTGCGTGCCGGACCAGGGTGAGACCGCGCGACGGTGCCTCAGCAAGTCGCGATCGCAGCTCCTCCTCCAACACCCGCAGTGTCTCGGCGGCCGATGCGATGTCGCCGACCCGGTTGTGAATCCGATCCAAAGACCGTCGCCAGACGGCGTCGACCGGCACCCATCGGTCCCGCAGCTCGGCCGCCGGCATGCCGACGAATGGCGAAATCCCCCAAGGCTTGAAGTGCACCCCGACGAGCCGCACCCGGGTGGGGTACTCAATGAGAAAACGCCTGGTCCATACACCCATGAACCACCCATCGACGAACACTGCCGGCGGCACCGAAGGGTCGGAGTCCCACAGGCGGACAGGTCCGCCCAAGTTGACGAACAGGTGTGCCGACGGCATCGGCGGGACGTTCATCCGGCGGTGGCGCGGCACCCCGGTCAGGCAGTACATGTCGTCGATGAAGCCGTCGAGTGGCGGGGAGGGGACCCGACCCACGTATTGCATGGACTCAGTGTGGCCGACGAGAGTCACTCACCAAACCCTCACCCTCAACAGCGACCTGCTCGCCATCGAGAGTGAGCTACACAGACCCGGGACGCCTCGCACGCCTACCAGTGTGTCGCCGAACCCGGCGAACGTAAGTGGTCAGCGCACTAGACGGAATGGAAACGGCAAGTGTTGCATCTGGCCTCCAGATGCCTCGATACGGCTTAGTGCGTGTTTGAGAAGATCGTTTTTAGGGCCAGTTGTAGAGGCGGCGTGCCTGTCGGCGGGCGGGCCCTTCTCGGGTGAGGCGGCGGGCCATACCGGCGATGGCCGCCCAGCGGATGATCGCCTCGCAGATGGCGGGGTCGCGTTCGTAGTCGCGGGCCAGTCTGCGGCAGGCGGTCAGCCAGGCCAAGGTCCTCTCCACCACCCACCTACGGGAGATGACGCTAAAGCCAGGCTGGTCAGCGGGCTTACGGACGATCTCCAGGGTGGTGCGCAGCGTGTCACGCGCCCAGTCCACCAGTCGCCCGGCGAAGCCCTGATCGGCGAAGACGTACCGGATGGGGATGGTGAGGTACGCCGATAGCAGGGCAGTCTTGGCGCCGTCGCGGTCTTGCCAGCCGGCGGCCAGCACTGCGACCGTGATGAGCAGGCCGGTGGTGTCGGTGATGATGAATCGCTTGCGGCCGTTGACCTTCTTGCCGTTATGACGGCCCCGTCATAACGCAAATTATCTGGGGCTGGATGTTATGCCGGGCAAGGTGGATCAGGGCTGGCCAGCGAAGGTCTGACAGCGCGACTGCCAGAGATAATTACAAGTTCTCCAGGAAGGCGAGCAAGCTATCGCCGGGACGG
>NZ_JADOGI010000065.1 GCF_015645445.1 Nonomuraea cypriaca
GGCGGGGCGGCGCGGTCGAACGGGACCTCGCGGGACGGCCCATCGGCCCCGCGTGAGTACGCGGTTTCGGAAGAGCGGGTTGGTCCGTCGGCCCCGCGTGAGTACGCGGTTTCGGAAGGCCGGGATGGCGTGTCCGCCCCGCGTGAGTACGGGGTCTCCGAAGAGCGGGACGGCCCGTCGGACCCTCGCTGGTACGCCTCCGATGAGCGGGCCGGGGAGTTGTAGCCGACCGCCGGCTCCTCGGGCTCGCGGCGCACCACCGACGGGAACGGCAGCGCGTCGGACGTCAGCGGCGGCACCGGCTGCAGCTTGGCCACGCGCGGTGCGAACGGCGTCACCGTCGTGTCCTCCACGGCCGCCGGATCCGGGTCGAAGTCGGCCGAGGACAGCCGCATGGCCTCGTCGTCGTGCGGCGTCACGTGCCGCTTGCGTGGGTCGAAGAGCCACTCGGCGTGCCGCGTGTGACCGTTCCACACGTAGCCGAGCTTGACCCGCCACAGGCCGTCGTCGCGCTTGGCGGAGTCCCAGTCGATCTCGTCGGTGGGCACGCCGCGCCTGGTCAGCCGCTCGGCGACGAGCTCGCCGAGGGTGGGGCCAGGGGCGGACTCCCCGGGCATGCGGACGGACACCCGTTGCGCTTGCTGAGCGACGTACTCGCGCTCTTGCAGCACCGGTCCCTCGAACCAGCGGACGCGCTCGACCGGGATTCCGGCGGTCGCGGCTATTTCCTCCGCCGTCTCTCCGGCTCGGATGCGGGCCTGGATCTCCTTGGGACGCAACGGACTCTCCACTTCGATCTCGTACTGGCCGAGACGGGAGAAGTTGCCGCGGACGGCAGCACGGAGCCGGTCGTCCACGGGAAGCGTGAAGCGCGTACCTCGTCCGGCAGTAGCCAGCACGAGATAGGTGCCGTCCTCACTCACCGCGACGAGTCGGAGCTCCTGCATGCGAGTCCCTTCGTCAGCGTCGCCATTCTTCCCCCGGACCCTTGAGTCTCTCGCGTGTGCCGGTTGCCTGCCAGCACCGTACCCGGCATGTCCGAACATCGCCTTCCTGGGATAGCCCCGGGGCGATGTGACGCCGGTCACATTTGTGGAATCCATCCCGCTATTGCCCGCCGTCGCGCACGGGGAGGCCAGCGGCCTCTGACGGATTCTGGCGGATCTCCGCGTCTCCCGTGGTGCACTTGAGCCAGGAGGCCAGGACCGACGGGTTCGCGGACGGATGGCGTTCCAGGTGGCGGGCGGCGGTCGCGGCCAGGTGCGGGGCCCACTCCGAGTATGCCGCCCCGCCCGGCATCACCCGGCAAGAACCGATACCCGAGCCCGAGCCCGACCCGGTGGCGGTACCAGAGTCCGTGCCCGTGCCCGTGCCCGTGCCCGTGCCCGTGCCGGTGCGCGTGCCCGAGCCGGTGCCGGAGTCCGAGCCGGCTGCGCTGACCACGAACACGCCCGACCGCACCAGAGCCGACATGGCCGCGCCGAGCGCGGGCGAGCCGCCGTGGTCGGAGATGGACAGGTTCGCCACGGACGGGCCGCGCGCGTGCCGCTGGATCCAGTCGAGCCCCGCCAGCACCTCCGCCAGCGTCCCGTACCCCGAGCAGCCGAGGACGCGTACGGAGACGATCCTCGCCTGGGGAGCCGTCGCGTGGACGCGGCCGGCGACGCGCGTGCCGTGGCCGTCGCAGTCGCGGCCGGCGCCACCGGTGGCGTCGAAGGCGCGCCAGGCCCGGTCGCCGAACTCGGCGTGGCGGGCGTCCACGCCGCTGTCCAGGACGTACACGGTGGTGCCCGCGCCCGTGGCATCACCGGGGATCGGACGGACGGCCGCGTGGACAGGCGCCGCGTGGATCCGGTGGTCGGGCTCTATCGCCAGGACGCGCGGGTCGGCCCGCAGTTCGGCCAGTTCGGCGGCGGTGAGGAAGGTGGCGAAGCCGGGCAGTGCCGCGGCGTAGTAGCGGCGTACCCGCCAGCGCACCTCGCCGACGAGATCGCGGGCCGCCGCCCGCCCGCGCGCGACGACGACGTAGGGCCGGGTGGGTTCGGTAGAGGCCGGGCGCAGAGCGAGTCCTGAGGCGGGTGTCATGGCCAGCGGTACGGCGGTCGTGGCGGCCGTCGCCACAGCCGCGGCGAGGTACACGGAGGGCAGGCCGAGTCGTCGGGGCACGAGTTACGAGGGTGCCCGTGACCAGCCGGGACAGGCAACGTGACACGCCCTCACAGCCGTTAACACGCCGGCTCTTTACCTAACACGGGCGCTCAGCCGAGTACGACGTCCAGGTGGTCGTTGGTGAACAGGCGTCGCGGGTCGAGCCGGTCACGCAGGGCCAGGAAGTCCGCGAAACGCGGATACGCCGTGCCCAGGTACGCCGCGTCCCTGGTGTGCAGCTTGCCCCAGTGCGGCCGCCCCTCCAAACGCGTCATGATCTCCTCCACGCCCTCGAAGTAGGCGGGGTTCGGCGTGGGGCGGTAGACGTGGCAGGCGATGTACGCCGACGCCCGTCCGTACGCGGTCGACAACCACGCGTCACCGGCCGGCGTGACCCGCACCTCCACCGGGAAGGTGATCTTCCAGTCCATCAGCTCGATCAGGTCCCGCGTCTCACGCAGCGCCTGGGCGAGCCGCTCGCGCGGGACGGCGTACTCCATCTCCAGGAAGCGCACGTCCCGCCGCGCCGTGAACACCTTGTACGAGACGTCCACCGATTCGGACTCCCCGAGCGCCGCCGCGCTGATCTCGTTGATCCGCGGGATGAGGGAAGGAAAGCGGGCACCGGCCGCGCAGGCGGCCCCGAAGACGGTGTTCTCCAGGAACACGGTGTCCAGCCAGTGCCGGAACGCGCCAGGCGGCCGGGGCGGGCCCGGGTTCCTGTTGCCGGTCTTGACCAGGCAGGCGTCGGTGTGCGGCAACCAGAAGAAGTCGAGGTGCTCGTTCGCGGAGGTCATGGCGTCGAGTGAGCCGAGGATCTCGCCGAGTGTCATCGCGCGCCGCCTGTGGTGCAGCAGGAACGCGGGCTCCACCAGGAACGTCACCGCCGTCAGCACCCCGAGCACCCCCAGCCCCACCCTGGCGGCGTCGAACAGGTCCTCGCCGGGCCGCGCGGTCGTCACCGAGCCGTCGGCGAGCACCAGCTCCAGCTCGGCGACCTGGTCCGCGAGCCCGCCGCTGTCACGTCCGGTGCCGTGCGTGCCGGTCTGGATGGCGCCGGCGACGGTCTGCTCGGTGATGTCGCCCATGTTCGCCAGGGCCAGGCCGCGCTCGTGGAGCTGCTCGTTCAGCGCCCGCAGCGGCGTGCCGGCCAGGACGGTGACGCGGTCGCCGGCGTACGACCTGATCCCGGTCAGCGCGCCGGGGCGCAGCATGATGCCGTCGGTGAGGGCCACCCCGGTGAAGGAGTGGCCCGTGCCGACCATGCGGACCCGCCGCCCGGAGGCTGCGGCGTCCCGCACGGCGCGTACGACGTCCGCCACGGACGCCGGAGTACGCACCTCCGCGGGGGTGCCCGACTGGTTGCGCGCCCAGTTCACGAAGGCCATGAGCACCCTCCGGAGGCTCGTTCCGTCAAACGCGAACGATACTTCCTACTGCGCCCAGCCCTCGGGAAGGGGGAAGACGTCGCCAGGCTCCAGCTTCTCACTCTTGATCACGTCGGACACGGTGACCAGGTGGTAACCCTTGTTCTTCAGGGTCTTGATGAGGGCCGGCATGCCGTCGACGGTCTGCTTGACCCAGTCGTGCATGAGGATGATGCCGTTGGGCTCGGCCACCGCGAGCGTCTGCTTCTGGATGGCCTCGACGTTCTTGCTGCTCCAGTCCTGCGAGCCGGCGGTCCACAGGATGATCGGCATGTCGAACTCGGCCGCGATGTCGGAGACCTGCAGGTCAGCCAGGCCGTACGGCGGGCGCAGCAGCTTGGGCTCGACGCCCGCCGCCTTCTTGACGGCGTCCTGCGTTTTCTGGATCTCGCTCTTGATCTTGCCGGCGTCACTCTTGGTGAAGTCGGGGTGGCTGTAGCTGTGGTTGCCGAGTTCGTGGCCCTCGGTGACCATGCGCTTGACGTAGGTGGGACGGCTCTTCGCGTACTGCCCTTCGAGGAAGAACGTCGCCTTGGCGTCGTACTTCTTCAGGGTGTCGAGCAGCGTGCCCGCGTACTTGCCCGGCCCGTCGTCGAAGGTCAGCGCGATGCACTTGACCTGCGTGCAGTCGACGGGTTCCTTCTTGGGAGCCTGCGCGAAAGCGGGTGCCGGTGCCAAGGTGACACAAACAGCCGCAATGGCCAGAATTGAACTGATTTGTCGGGACATAAATAGAGCTTCCAATGTGATGGGTGTTGCGAGGGATGTCCTGACGGTAGCGGATCAGCTCTTCGCGGGTGAAGAAGCCTCGGGAAGTCTCAGCAAACCCGAACCTCCGATTCCCACCACCACGGCCAGCGCCGCCGCGCCGAGCGCGAAGGTGTAGGCGTTGGACGCGCCGTACGCCTCCGTGAGCCGCCCGCCCGCCCACGCGCCGGCCGCCACGCCGAACCCGATCGAGGTGGAGATCCACGCCATGCCCTCGGTGAGCAGGGACGGCGGCACCAGCCGCTCGGTCAGCGAGAAGCCCGTAATGAGCGTCGGGGAGATGGCGAACCCGGCCACGAACAGCGCCACCGCCATGACCCACACGTCGCCGATGAACGTGATCGGCAGCAGCCCCACGACGAACACGCCCAGCGCCCGTACGAACCGGCCGCGCAGCGAGATCCTCCAGTGCCTGGACCCGAACCACAGCCCCGACACCATCGAGCCGCCCGCGAACGACGCCAGCAGGAACCCGGAGGCCGCCTTCACCCCCTGCTCCTCCGCGAACGCCACGGTGATCAGATCGACCGAGCCGAACACCGCGCCCAGCGCCAGATAGACGCACGACAGCAGGGCGATGCCGGGGATCAGGATGGGCGTGCCGGAGGCCGACTTGACCTCCTGGACCGGCGGCTGCGTACGCCGCTGCGCCGCCAGCACGAGACATCCGGCGAACATGCAGATCAGGGCCACGATCAGGCCCGCGTACGGGTTCACGCCGGTGGCCAGCACCGTGACCAGTGCCGGCCCGGTGACGAAGACGACCTCGTCGACGACCGACTCGAACGCGAACGCGGTGTGCAGCCTGCTGGTGCCGCCGTGGATGACCGTCCAGCGGGCGCGCACCAGGGAGCCGATGGACATCGAGGTGGCCCCGATGAGCAGGCCCGAGGCGTACAGGGTCCATTCGGACAGTTCGAAGGCGGTGCAGAGCATGAGGGAGGCCAGCCCGAGCGCGTTCAGCACCGCGAACGGGGTGATCACCCGGCTCTGCCCGAACCTGTCCGCCAGCCGGCTCGTCAGGGGAGCGGCGAACGCGTAGGCCACGTTGGTGCTGGCGGCGACCGCTCCGGCGGTGGCGTACGAGCCGGTGAGCGTGGAGATCAGCAACACGATCCCGATGCCGAGCATGGACATCGGCATCCGCCCGACGAATCCGGCCAGCACGAACCCCTTGACACCGGGCCCATCGAAGATCCCCCGGTAAGGCCCGAGCACCCTGTTTCCTCCTTACGTTCGGCAGCTAACCATTACGCACCGAGTGTCATAGGAGCAAGTGTTTATCGGGAGAGTGGGTTAACGTGTCCCGAGTGTCCGGTCTTCCCTCGTTGCGCGCGGTCATACTCATGATCACCGCCGTGCTCGTGGTCTCCGCGGCCGCGGGCGGCCTCGCCGTGATCCTGGACGGTGACCTGGTCAGAACCGCCGAAGAGCCCGTACGCAGGCCGCAACCGAGGCAGGAGCCCGCACCCCGCCTCGACCAGCTCGTGCCCACCGCCGAGCCGGTCAAGGACTTCGGCGCGGGCGGCCCCGGCGTCACCGTCACGCCGCCGCGCGTGCTGGCGATCGCCCCGGCGACGGTGGCCGACGCGATCAGGCTCAAGCTGGGCGAGCTGGAGCAGGTGCAGAAGGCGATCGTGGTGGACGCGGGCGCGGTCAAGGTCTCCGGCACCGCGCTCAACCTGCTGGCCGTCGACCCGGCCGACTTCCGGTCGTGGACGCCGCAGCCCGTCGCCGACCAGCCCGCCGTGTGGAGCGCGCTGGCCAGGGGCGAGCTGGTGGCCGACTCGGGCGCGATGCGTAAGTTCGGGATGATCCTTGGCGCCATGTACCAGGTGGACGGCGGTCCCAGGCTGCGCGCTGCGGCGTCGGCCACGCTCGGGCTGAAGGGCGTGGACGGACTGGTGAGCGCGGACTTGGGCCGGTCGCTGGGGTTCGCGCCCGGGGTCGCGGTATTGCTGCACGGCAAGCCCGGCAAGATCAGCGAGTCGCGGGTGCACAAGCTGCTCGGCAAGGGATCCCAGGTCGTGATGCTGGACGCGGCCGACCGCGTGCCCAAGCAGCGGGAGCAGCAGAAGCAGGCGACCGTGAACGTGGGCAGGCCCGGCAGCTACCTGGAGCTCTACCAGGCCTCGGCCACCCGCTGCCCTGGGCTGTCGTGGACCGTGCTGGCCGCGATCGGGCAGGTGGAAAGCGGGCACGGACGCAACAACGGCCCGTCGAGCGCGGGCGCGCTCGGGCCGATGCAGTTCATGCCCGCCACCTGGAAGCACTACGGCGTGGACGGCGACGGCGACGGCAAGAAGGACATCTGGAGCCCGTACGACGCCGTGCCGGGCGCGGCCGGTTACCTGTGCGCCAACAAGGCGGGCGAGGGCGGCGAGAGGCTGCGCAAGGCGATCTGGTTCTACAACCACTCGTGGGACTACGTGAACAAGGTCATGGGCCTCGCGGAGGCGTACGCGCGCACCTACGCCTGAGGCGGCTGAGGCGCTTGAGGTCTTCGGCGGGGCGGCGGGCAGCAGGTGAGCGGGCATGGGGCGGGCTCGGGCTCGTCCATCAGCTCGCGGACCATCCGCACGAAACGCGGGTGCGTGCCGGCCGTCGCCGCTCGCTCCATGGGCAGGCCCAGCTCGGTAGCCACGTCCCTGGCCTCGGTGTCGAGGTCGTAGAGGACCTCCATGTGGTCGGAGACGAACCCGATCGGCACCAGCACGACCGAGCGGGCGTCCGTCTTGCGCAGGAAGTCGCAGACATCCGGCTCCAGCCACGGCACGTGCGGCGGGCCGCTGCGCGACTGCCACACCAGGTCCCACGGCGTCGTGCGGCCCAGCGCCTGGTTGACCAGCTCGGCGCTCCTGCGGATCTGCGCCTCGTAGAGACCGCCGGACGGGCCGGCCGTCTCGGCCATGGAGACCGGGATGCTGTGCGCGGTGAACACGAGCCTGGCGTCGTCGCGGCCGAGTCGCTCCAGCGCCGCGCCGGTGTGGTCGGCCATCGCGGCCACGAACCCGGGGTGGTCGCCGAAGTGGCGCATCTTGACCAGCTCGGGGCCGCCCTCGATCGAGATCCTGGCGATGTCCTCGTAGTACTGACGGCAGCTGGAGTAGCCGGCGAACGCCGATGTGGGGAAGACGGCCGCCTTCCTGACGCCGTCGGCTTTCATCCGGCGCACGGTGTCCTCGCCGAACGGTCGCCAGTTGCGGTTGCCCCAGTAGACCGGCACGCCGGCGATCGGGCGCAGGGCCTCGATCAGGTCGCGGTTCTGCTGGTTGATCGGGCTGACCCCGCCGAAGTGCTGGTAGTGCTCGGCCACCTCGAGCAGCCGCTCGCGCGGCACCCCCCGGCCTCGGACGACGTTCTCCAGGAACGGCAGCACGTCGTCAGGGCCCTCGGGCCCGCCGAACGACAGGACCAGCAACGCGTCGTAGCTTCCCACGTGATCCAGCGTATGCCGCAGGGAGGTCGCCCTCGTACCCGGCGAACCTCGCACTCTCTCCGAACCGCGCAGGTTACGGGTGCCGATGTTTCTTCTCGCGAGGTAAGTTCGGTCGGGTGAGCGCATTTAACGACATACGTGACTATGTGGCCATTCCCCGGGTTCTCTCGCTGAGACTCTCGCCAGACGGCTCCAGGCTGGTCTCGACGGTTCAGTCCCTCAATCCCGACGGCAAGTCCTTCGGCACCGCGCTCT
Organism: Nonomuraea cypriaca; assembly: GCF_015645445.1. Taxonomy (GTDB): domain Bacteria; phylum Actinomycetota; class Actinomycetes; order Streptosporangiales; family Streptosporangiaceae; genus Nonomuraea; species Nonomuraea cypriaca. The sequence goes on from NZ_JADOGI010000065.1 coordinate 8,038, forward strand.
GGGGGCTCCCGATCGACGGCGAGCCGTACCGGCTGACCCGGTCGGCCAAGGGCGAGACGGCCGCGGTCTTCACCGCGACAGGGGACGTGCTGTTCACCTCCGCCCGCCCCGACCCCACCGTCAAGGACGCCGGCGACGAGGTGCCCGCGCTGTGGCTGCTGCCCCGCGCGGGCGGCGAGGCCCGCCAGGTGGCCACCCGCCCGGGCGGCATCGGCGCCGTACGCACGGCCGCCGACGTGGTCGTGTTCACCGCCGACGTGCTCGACGGCGAGGAGGCGGCCGAGGAGGAGAAGCGCAAGGCCCGCAAGGACGCCGGGATCAGCGCCATCCTGCACGACGGCTACCCGGTCCGCTACTGGGACCACGACCTCGGTCCAGGCCGGACCAGGCTGTTCGCCGCCAGGCTCGGCGCCGACCGCCTGGAGGACGTGCGCGACCTGACCCCGGACGCGGGGGACGCGCTGCGCGACGCCACGTTCGAGCTCACGCCGGACGGTGCCACCGTGGTCGTCACCTGGCGCGCGTACCTGCCGAAGGGCGAGTGGCGTACCGACATCGTGGCCGTCGACGTGGCCACGGGGGAGCGGCGCACGCTCCTCAGCGAGGAGCGCCACGACCACACGCACCCCATCGCGATCTCCCCCGACGGCACCCGGGTGGCCTGCTCACGCGAGCGTCTCACCGGGCCGGACGTCTCGGTGCGCAGCGACCTGTGGATCGCCGACCTGGCCACGGGCGAGGGCCGCGGGTACGCGCCCGGCCTGTTCCCCGCGGACATCGCGTGGGCGCCGGACTCCTCGGCCGTCTACATCGTCGCCGACCACCAGGGCCGCCGGCCGATCTTCCGCGTCCCCGTTGACGGGGAGGCGGCGGTCAGGCTCACTCAGGACGACGCCGCGTACGCCGCGCTGAACGCCTCCGAGGACGGCCGCTTCGTCTACGCCCTGCGCAGCGCCATCGACCTCGCGCCCGCCCCGGCCAGGATCGACGCCGTCACCGGCGAGATCACCGACCTGCCCGCGCCCGCGCCGCGCCCCGAGGTGCCGGGAACGCTGACCGAGATCTCCGCCACCGCCGACGACGGCGCCACCATCCGCGGCTGGCTCGTGCTGCCGGAAGGCGCCCGCGCCGACGCCCCCGCGCCGTTCCTGCTGTGGATCCACGGCGGACCGATCGGCTCCTGGAACGACTGGCAGTGGCGCTGGCAGGCCTGGATCATGGCCCAGCACGGTTACGCCGTGTTGATGCCCGACCCGTGCCTGTCCACCGGCTACGGTCAGGAGATGATCGACCGCGGCTGGGGCAACTGGGGCCCGCGCACCCACGCCGACCTCGACGCGATCGTGGACGTGGCGCTGGCCAGGGACGACATCGACAGCGAGCGCATCGGCGCGATGGGCGGATCCTTCGGCGGCTACATGGCCAACTGGCTCGCCGGCCACACCGACCGCTACAAGGCCATCGTCACCCACGCCTCACTCTGGAACCTCGACCAGTTCGCCGGCACCACCGACGCCTCGATGTACTGGCAGCGCGAGTTCGGCGCGCCCGGCTCCGAGCGGTACGCCCTGCTGTCCCCGCACCACGGGCTCGACAAGATCACCACTCCGATGCTCGTCATCCACGGCGACAAGGACTACCGCGTGCCCATCGGCGAGGCGCTGCGCCTGTGGTGGGACCTGCGGCGCACCGAGGTGGAGTCGAAGTTCCTGTACTTCCCCGACGAGAACCACTGGATACTCAAGCCGGGCAACGCCGTCGCCTGGTACGAGACCGTGCTCGCCTTCCTCGCCCAGCACGTGCTCGGCGAGGAGTGGAAGCGCCCGGACTCGGTGGCCTGATGACGGACTTCCTGCGACTGGCCGAGGACATCGCCCGCGAGGCGGGGGACATGATCCTCGCCAAACGGCCCACGATGTCCGAGGAGATCGAGACCAAGTCAAGTCCCACCGACGTCGTCACCGCGCTGGACACGGCGTCGGAGGAGCTCATCCGCGAGCGCATCCTGGCCGCCAGGCCCGGCGACAGGATCCTCGGCGAGGAGGGCGGGGAGGCGCCCGGCGAGTCCGACGTGCGCTGGATCGTCGACCCCATCGACGGCACCGTCAACTTCCTGTACGGCCTGCCCGACTGGGCGGTGTCGATAGCCGTCGAGGTGAAGGGCCAGGTCGTGGCCGGAGTCGTCAACGTGCCCATGCGCGGCGAGGTCTTCACCGCGGCGCTCGGCGAGGGCGCCAGGCTCGGCGGCGAGCGGTTGCGCTGCAACACCGGGGTGCCGCTCGCGCAGGCGCTGGTGGCGACCGGGTTCGGCTACTCGGTGGCCAGGCGGGCCGTGCAGGGCGAGGTGGTCGCGGCGGTGCTGCCGCGCGTACGCGACATCAGGCGCGGCGGATCGTGCGCCATCGACATGTGCTCGCTCGCGGCCGGCCGGGTGGACGCCTACTACGAGCGGGGCGTCAACCACTGGGACTTCGCCGCGGCGGGGCTGGTGGCGACGGAGTCGGGCGCCAGGCTCGGCGGGCTGCGCGGCCGGCCGGTCAGCCCGGACTTCGCGCTGTGCGCCGCCCCCGGGCTGTTCGAGGAACTGCACGATCTGCTGGCGCCGCTCGATCCTGAGCGTGACGCCTGACGTTCTGACGGTATGCGAAACGGCCGGAGCCAGGCTCCGGCCGTTTCGCGTGGCTAGCGGGGCAACGGAACACCGTGATCGTCGGCTATGCGGCGCAGGTCCTCGATCTCGGCGGTGAGTGTGTCGGCGAGGTAGTCGTCGCCGACGCTGCGTGCCTCCCGCAGGCCTTCGTAAGCCTGGTCGAGGCGGTGTTCAATGGTGGTCGTGAACTCGCCCATCTCACCTACTCTCTACGCGTTCGATATGGGCTTGGGGTGAAGCGTCCCCATTGCCGGGCAATGGGTGTCCCGCAGGCATACCCCGGCGGGTCGCGTTCCGAAACATTAATTTCGCCATGCCGTGTCTTACGGGTGTGTCGCGGGGGTCTCCCCGGCCCTCACCGGGGGCCACCCACCCCTTGACATGCCTTACCGTGCGCTTATCGACGCTGTGGGCAGAATGGGTGCCCAGAATCGGAGAGAGGTGCCAGGCGTGCGAGTGCTGGTGGTGGAAGATGAGCGGGTGCTCGCCGACGCGATCGCGACCGGGCTGCGGCGCGAGGCGATGGCGGTGGACGTGGCGTACGACGGCGGCGGCGCCCTCGAGCGGACCTCCTACATCGACTACGACGTGATCGTGCTGGACCGTGACCTGCCGGTCGTGCACGGCGACGAGGTCTGCCGCCGGCTGGTGGAGGAGCGGACCGCCTCGCGGATCCTGATGCTGACCGCCTCAGGCGACGTGGACGACAAGGTGGAGGGGCTCGGTCTGGGGGCCGACGACTACCTGGCCAAGCCGTTCGTGTTCGTCGAGCTGGTCGCCAGGGTGCGCGCGCTCGGCCGCCGCTCCGCCCCCGCGTTGCCGCCGGTCCTGGAGCGGGGCGGGATCCGCCTCGACCCGGGCAAGCGGCTGGTGGAGCGGGACGGCAGGGAGGTCGTGCTGACCAAGAAGGAGTTCGCGGTCCTGGAGGAGCTGATGCGGGCGGAAGGCGCCGTGGTCAGCCAGGAGGACCTGCTGGACAAGGCCTGGGACGAGAACATCGATCCCTTCACGAACGTGGTCCGGGTGACCATGATGACGCTGCGTAAGAAACTGGGCGAGCCTCAGGTGATCGAGACTGTGCCCGGGGTTGGGTACAAGTTGTGACTGAACGGCCGGATCATGAAGCGGGGCCGACGCATCCCATGATCAGCCCGCATTCCGCGCGGAAGACGACGCGCGTGCAGGAGGCGCCGCCGCCCAGCGGCCCGCCCGCCTGGGACGGCCCGCCCCCGCTCGCGCACGCGCCGGTCCAGCGCAGCACCATGGATCTCGTGAAGGCGCTTCCCGGCAAGGTCAGCATCCGCTGGCGGCTGACCCTGACCTACAGCCTTCTGTTCTTCGTGGCCGCGGCGGTGCTGCTGTTCTCCGTCTACGCCATCGTCGGCAGGGCGATCGCGGAGGCGTGGCTGCCGCTGAACACCGACGGGTTCGATGCGGTTCGTGCCACGATCCTGCAGAATCAATGGAGCACGCTCAGGCAGCAGGCGGTGGAGAGCGCCCAGGGCGCGCTCTTCCAGAGCTCGCTGATGGCGCTGCTGGGCGTGGGCCTGCTGGCGCTGATCCTCGGCTATTTCGTCGCCGACCGGGCGCTGCGGCCGGTGGCGCGGATGACGGGAACGGCGCGCAAGCTGTCGGAGAGCAACCTGGCCCACCAGCGCATCGCCCTGGAGGGCCCCAGCGACGAGCTGAAGGAGCTGGCCGACACCTTCGACGCCATGCTCGCCAGGCTCAACGTCGCCTTCGACACCCAGCGCAGATTCGTGGCCAACGCCTCCCACGAATTGCGGACCCCCCTCACCATTAACCGGACGGTCCTGGAGATCGCCCTGTCGGATCCGGCGGCGTCAGAGGATCTCAAAGCGCTTGGCCGTACCCTCCTCGAAGTCAACGCGCGTAACGAGAAGCTCATCGAGGGACTGCTGTTGCTCGCCAGGAGCGAACGCGAACTGGCTGTGCGCAAACCGCTCGACGTTCAGGAAGTCGCTCAGACGGCGGTGGAACAGGTCCTGCCCTTCGCCAGGGAACACGGGGTCACCGTGACGACCGAACTGGTCAGCGCGCCTACCATAGGCGATCCGGTGCTGCTGGAGCGCTCGGTCAGCAACCTGCTCGAGAACGCGGTGAAGTACAACATGCCCGAAAACGGAAAACTGTGGATCCGTACGGGAATGGTGGACGGTGCCTTGGTTGTTCAGGTGGCCAACACGGGGCAGCATGTCCCGGCGTACGAGGTGAACAGCCTGTTCGAACCGTTCAGGAGGCTCCATGCCGATCGCGTGGATTCGGCCAAGGGATCGGGTCTCGGGCTGTCCATCGTCCGTGCGGTGATCCAGGCACACGGGGGAAACGTGACCGCGGTGCCGCGTGATGGCGGGGGACTGGTCGTGACCATTCGGCTTCCGAGGAACTGACCTGTACGGTGCTCCGGTGTGTTCGCCCGCGTGTTGATGTACGGGGGGCGTCTCGTTCTCGCCGTACATGTGGTTGGATGTGCCGTCGAACACGGTGGTGCACGACGCCAAGGCTGTGGGTTTCGCCATATTTGGCTAACCATTGCCATCGGCAGCAGGCCCTGACGTGTTGGGAGGTTCGTTGCTCGTTCTCCCGGGGTACCGATGGGAAATCTCCCCGGCGGAACGGGCACAAGATGGGCCTCCCGGACGTTAGAAGACGCGCGATGAGCGCGAAGACATATTGATGAGGGGGATGGAGTAAGCACAATGGCTACCGACTACGACAGCCCGCGCAAGACAGAAGACGACCTGGGGGAGGACAGTCTCCAGGAACTCCAGGCGCGGCGCACCGACAAGTCGTCAGGCAGCATCGACATCGACGAGACCGACCTGGCCGAGTCGCTCGAACTGCCCGGTGCGGATCTGTCGAACGAAGAGCTCTCCCTGCGGGTGATCCCCCGTCAGGCCGACGAGTTCACCTGTTCACGCTGCTTCCTGGTGCATCACCGCAGCCAGCTGGCCTCCGAGAAGAACGGTCAGCAGGTCTGCCGCGAATGCGCCGCCTGACATCGAAGGAGCTCGGGGCGAGCGATCCTGGCGACCCCTGAGCGAGCGCGACCAAGAGGACGGAGGCATCGCGTGGCCGTACCGGAGAAGGACCGTCAACCGGGCAACGAGATCGCCGACCCCGACAAGGAGGTCGGCGAGCTCGTAGAAAGACTCGCCACGCCCGGAGACCTCGAGCCGGCCGAGCGGCGCAGGCTGCTCGGCCGACTCGCTCAGGCTCTGTCCGCCGGGGCGAAGCGGGCCCGCAGGACCGGTGCCGGCCGGGGACGCTGGCTGGCCGACGTCTTCCTCAACATCGCACCCCGCATCCCGATCCGGGACCTGCACACCCTTTCCGAGCATCATCACGGCCTGACCGGCGAGGAACTCGCCGACGACCTGGTGCGGACCGCCCAGAAGGCCACCATGACCGTCGGTGCCATCGGCGGAGCGCTCGCGGCGGCCGAGTTCGCCGCCCCCCCTCTCCTGCTCTCCGCTCCGGCGCAGCTCGTGGCCGAGACCATCGTCGTCGCCGCCATCGAGGTCAAGCTCCTGGCCGAGCTGCACGAGGTCTACGGCGTAAGCGTCCAGGGCTCAGGCGCGCAGCGCGCGGTCGCCTTCACGGCCGCCTGGGCCAAGCAGCGCGGCATCGACCCCCTCGCGCCCGCCTCCGTGACGCTCGCGCTCGGCGTGGCCACCAAGACGGCTCTGCGCAACCGGCTCATGCGCACACTCGGGCGCCACCTGACCACGCTCGGCCCCTTCCTCACCGGAGCGGTCGCGGGCGGCACGCTCAACCGGATGGCCACGAAGCGGCTCGGCGCGGCCATCCGCAACGACCTGCGCATCAAGCAGCCGGAGCGGTACGACCCGCCGCGTGCCGAGGTCGAATCCCGCCGCCCCGACGAACTCAACCCCTGACCACTCCGTGCCCTGATGTCACACCGACCCCCGCAGACCCCCGAACGTCATTTTGAGCAGCGCGTCCGCCAGGTCGTCCGGCGAACCGCCTGGCGCCGGACGGTACCACTCGGTGATCGAGTTGACCGTGCCGAACAGCAGCCGGGTCACCAGCGCCGGATCCAGGTCGGGCCGGATGCTCCCGTCCGCCGCCGCCTCCGTGACCAGGCGGCCGATGAACGTGTCGAACTCCCCGCGCCGCTCCAGCGCCGCCTGCTCCGTCCGGCTGTTGCCGCGCACCCGCAGCAGCAGCGTCACGTACGGGAGCCGGTCGATGAGGATGCGGACGCTCTGCCGAACGACCCACTCCAGCCGGTCGATCGCGGGACCCGCGGCGGCGCGCTCGTCGGCGACCATCTCGAACAGCCCGTCCAGCGCCCGGTCCAGCGCCCGCGCGAGCAGCTGCTCCTTGCCAGGCACGTGGTAGTAGATGGCCGACTTGGTGACGCCGAGCGCCCTGGCCAGGTCCTCCATGCTGGTCCCGTCGTAGCCGCGCTCGTTGAAGACGTCGACCGCGATGGAGAGCACGGACTCGGGATCGTGCCCGCGCCGGCGCTGACGGGTGGGGGTCGGGGTGGCCATATGCCTAATTATCCCTGTTCGCCAGCCCTCGCTGGTCGATGACGCGTTTGAGCTTGCCCACCGAGCGCTCCAGCGTCTCCGGGGCCACCACCTCGACGTCAACGCGTACGCCGACCGTCTCCCTGACCGCCCGGCGCAGCGCCAGACCCGCCTCGTCCCGGTGCTCGACGCCGGGCCGCGCCTCGACCATGACCGTCATCACGTCCAGGCGCTCAGGGCGGGTCAGGAGCAGCTGGAAGTACGGTGACAGGCCCGGCGTGCGCAGCACGAGCTCCTCGATCTGGGTCGGGAACACGTTCACGCCGCGCAGGATGATCATGTCGTCCGTGCGCCCTGTCACCTTCTCCATGCGCCGGAACGCCGGCCTCGCGGTGCCGGGCAGTAACCTCGTCAGGTCGCGCGTGCGGTAGCGGATGACCGGCATGGCCTCCTTGGTGAGGCTCGTCAGGACCAACTCGCCCGCGTCGGCGGGCTCGCCGGTGACCGGATCGACCGTCTCCGGGTAGAAATGGTCCTCCCAGACGTGCAGGCCGTCCTTGCTCTCCACGCACTCGTTGGCCACGCCGGGGCCCATCACCTCCGACAGGCCGTAGATGTCGACGGCGTGCAGGCCGAAGCGGTCCTCCAGCTCCGCGCGCATCCGCTCGGTCCACGGCTCGGCGCCGAAGATCCCGATCCGCGGTGAGGAGGCGCGCGGGTCCAGGCCCTGCGACTCGAACTCGTCGAGCAGGGCCAGCATGTACGACGGCGTCACCATGACGATGTCCGGACGGAAGTCCGTGATCAGCCGGACCTGGCGGGCCGTCATGCCGCCGGAGACCGGCACCACCGTGCAGCCCAGCCGCTCGGCGCCGTAGTGTGCGGCCAGGCCGCCGGTGAACAGGCCGTAGCCGTACGCGACGTGGACGATGTCGCCGGGGCGGCCGCCCGAGGCGCGGATCGAGCGGGCCATGACCTCCGCCCAGGTGTCGACGTCCTTCCTGGTGTAGCCCACGACGGTGGGCCGGCCCGTGGTGCCGCTTGAGGCGTGGATCCTGACGACCTGCTCGCGCGGGACCGCGAACATGCCGAACGGGTAGTGGTCGCGCAGGTCCTGCTTCGTGGTGAAGGGGAACCCGGCCAGGTCTTCGAGGTCCTTGCAGTCGCTCGGATGCACGCCCGCGCTGTCGAATTTATCCCGATAAAGCGGGACATTTGTGTAGGCGTAGCTGAGTGTCCATCGCAGCCGTTCGAGCTGGAGCGCCATGAGCTCGTCACGTGACGCCCGCTCGATCGGGTCGAGCTGCTCCGGCGTAGGGGGGTCGCCGAGTCCCACTTCACCGCTCCTGTCTCAGTTCCCTGCTGCGGCCGCGGAACTCCGCGACCACCTGGCCGTCCGATCTGCGTACCGTGATGTCGTAGATGCCGCTGCGGCCGTAGCGGGTCCGCTCGGCGGCCTCGGCCACCAGCACGTCGCCCGCGCGGGCGGGGGAGACGAACGTGATCTCCGCGCCCGCCGCCACCGTGACCGGACCGTGGGTGTTGCACGCGCAGGCGAAGGCCGTGTCGGCGATCAGGAAGACGTAACCGCCGTGGCACAGGTCGTGTCCGTTGATCATCTGGCCCGTCACGGTCATGCGGCACGCCGCCCGGCCCTCGCCCAGCTCCGTCAGCTCGATGCCCAGAGCGGCGGAGGCGGTGTCGGCGGCCATCATGCGACGCGCGCTCTCCAAGGCAGGTCTCCCTTGTCAACTGACCGAATGTTCGGTAAACACTTCACCGTCCGGCCGATCCCTGTCAAGAGGGTGAGCAACATGTTCGAACAGCACCGCGACACTCTGGAGAAGGCTCTGTCCGCGATAGCGGAGCGAGGCTACTGGAGCGCCTATCCGGAGTCGCCGAGCCCGCGGGTCCACGGCGAGGGAGCGGCAGAACGCGGCAAGGAGGCGTTCGAGTCGTATCTCGGCAAGCCGTTCCCGCTCGACCAGCCGGGCACCGGGGCCTGGATCGGCGCCGAGCGGTCGCCGTACGGGATCGACCTCGGCATCACCTACCCGGAGCCGGTCGCGGAGGAGCTGGTCCGCGCGGCCACCACGGCGCTGCCCGCCTGGCGCGACGCCGGGCCCGACACCCGCGCGCTGACCTGTGTCGAGATCGTCGATCGGATCCACCGGCGCAGCTTCGAGCTGGCCGGCGCGGTGCAGCACACGACGGGGCAGGCGTTCGTGATGGCGTTCCAGGCGGGCGGGCCGCACGCGCAGGACCGCGCACTGGAGGCCATCGCGTACGGCTACGCCGCCATGACCTCCTCGGCCGCGACCGCCCGCTGGGAGAAGCCGGCCAAGGGCGCCCCGCTGGTCATGGACAAGCGCTTCACCGTGGTGCCCAGGGGAGTGGCGCTGGTGATCGGCTGCAACACGTTCCCGACCTGGAACGCGTACCCGGGGCTGTTCGCCTCGCTGGTGACCGGCAACCCGGTGATCGTCAAGCCGCACCCGCGCGCCGTGCTGCCGCTCGCGATCACTGTGCTGATCGCCCGCGAGGTGCTGGCCGAGGCCGGTTTCGACCCCGCGCTCGTGTCGCTGGCCGTGGAGGAGGGCCGGGGCCTGGCCAAGACGCTCGCCACCCACCCGGACGTCCGCATCGTGGACTTCACCGGCTCGACGGAGTTCGGCGAGTGGCTGGAGCGCAACGCCACCCAGGCGCTGGTGCACACCGAGAAGGCCGGGGTCAACACGATCGTCGTCGACTCCACGGCCTCCTGGCGCGGCATGCTGGGCAACCTGGCGTTCTCGCTGTCGCTCTACAGCGGCCAGATGTGCACCGCGCCACAGAACATCCTCGTGCCCGCCCACGGCATCGAGACCGACGAGGGGCACAAGAGCTTCGACGAGGTCGCCGCCGGCCTGGCCGCGGCCGTGGGGAAGCTTCTCGGGGACGACGCCCGCGCGGTCGAGCTGACCGGCGCCATCGTCAACCCCGGCGTGCTCGCGCGCGTGGAGGCCGCCCCCTCGCTCGGCGACGTGGTGCTGGAGTCGCGGGCGCCCAAGCACCCGTCCTTCCCCGACGCGGTGGTCAGGACACCGGTGATCGTACGCGTGGATCCGTCCAGGACCGACGTGTACGGCCACGAGCACTTCGGGCCCATCTCGTTCGTCATCCCGACCGGCTCCACCGAGGAGAGCCTCGACGTGCTGCGCGACACGATCAAGGCCCGCGGCGCGCTGACCGCCGCCGCCTACTCCACTTCCGAGGACGTGCTCGGCCAGGCCGAACGCGCCGCCGTCGACGCGGGCGTCAACCTGTCGTGCAACCTCACCGGCGGCGTCTTCGTCAACCAGTCGGCCGCGTTCAGCGACTACCACGGCAGCGGCGCCAACCCGGCCGCCACCGCCTCGCTCACCGACCCCGGCTATGTGGCGGGCCGCTTCCACGTGGTGCAGTCGAGGCGTCCGGCATGAGGCCGTCGTGAACGTGGCGGTCATCGGCGGCGGGCGCATGGGGGCGGGGATCGCGCAGGTCTTCCTGGCCAGGGGCGATCACGTCACCGTTCAGGAGCCGCGGGCCGAGGCGGCGCGGCGGCGGATCGCCGAGGGGCTGGCCGTCGCCGAGTCCAAGGGCGTGGCGGACAAGGAGGCGGCGCTGGCCCGGCTGACCATGGGCACCGTGCCCGCAGAGGCGGAGCTGGTGATCGAGGCGGTGCCCGAGGATCCCGCGCTGAAGGCCGACGTGCTGGGCGAGGCGGAGTCGCGGGTCTCCGCGCAGACCGTCCTGGCCTCCAACACCAGCTCGCTGTCCATCGCCGAGCTGGCCGCCGCGCTGCAGCGTCCAGAACACCTCATCGGCCTGCACTTCTTCAACCCGGTCCCGGTCCAGCCCCTGGTCGAGATCGTCGTCACCCCGTCCACCCCAGGCGACGTGCTGGAGCGGGCCAGACAGTACGTCGAGCGTCTCGGCAAGACGAGTGTGGTGGTCAACGACTCGCCTGGCTTCGCCACCAGCCGGCTGGGCGTGCTGCTGGGCCTGGAGGCCATCCGCATGGTGGAGGAGGGCGTCGCCTCGCCCGAGGACATCGACGCCGCCATGGCGCTCGGCTACGGACACCCGATGGGGCCGCTCAGGCTGAGTGACCTGGTGGGGCTCGACGTCCGGCTGGCCATCGCCGAATACCTGCACGCCAGGCTCGGGCCCCGGTTCGAGCCGCCCAGGCTGCTGCGGGACAAGGTCGCCGCCGGAGAACTGGGCCGCAAGAGCGGAAAGGGGTTCTATCAGTGGTGACGCTCGGCCGGGGATGCGGAGCATCTCCGCAGGTCAGGGTTGGGGGGTCTCTTCCATTGTTCGGGGTATGCGGGGTGTCCCCGCAGGCCGGGGTGTCCCCGCAGGTGCAGGTCGTCGTGATCGGTGCGGGGCCGGTGGGGTTGAGTACGGCGCTGTTGCTGGCCCGGTGGGGGGTGCAGGTGCTGGTGCTCGACCGGCGGCCGGGACGGGACTCGACCGGGTCGAAGTCGATCTGCCAGCAGCGTGACGTGCTCGACATCTGGGCCGCCGCCGGCGCGGGCCGGGTGGCCGAGGAGGGCCTGGCCTGGACCACCGCCCGCACCTACTACCGGGACCGCGAGCTGTTCTCCTGGTCGTTCGAGCGCGAAGGGACGCTGCCGGCGTGCGTGAACATCTCGCAGGCGCGCACCGAGCGGATACTCGACGAGGCCGTCGCCGCCCAGCCGCTCATCGAGGTCCGCTGGAACCACGACGTCACCGGCCTCACCCAGGACGCCTCCGGCGTGACGGTCCACTGCGGCCAGCGGTTGCTGCGCGCGTCCTACGTGGTGGCCTGTGCGGGCGCCCGCGCCCAGCAGGTACGCCAGGCGCTCGGCGTCACGTTCGACGGCGAGGCGTTCGACGACCAGTTCCTGATCTGCGACATCAGGGCCGACCTGCCCGGATGGGAGAACGAGCGCCGCTTCTACTTCGACCCCGTCTGGAACCCCGGCCGCCAAGTGCTCATCCACCCCTGCCCGGAAGGCACGTACAGAATCGACTGGCAGATAGCGCCGGACTTCATCCCAACAAAAACGGATATTTCGCGAAAAATAAGACAAATCATTGGGGATCGGCCGTACGAACTGCTCTGGCACAGCACCTACCGCTTCCACTCCCGGATCGCCTCCCGCATGCGCGTCGGCCGCGTCCTGCTGGCCGGCGACTGCGCCCACCTGCTGGCCCCGTTCGGCGCGCGCGGCCTCAATTCCGGCGTGCCCGACGCCGAGAACGCGGCCTGGAAGCTGGCCTTCGCGCTCAACGGCTGGGCGGGGGAGGGGTTGCTGGAGTCGTACCACGCCGAGCGGCACGCGGCGGCGCTGGAGAACCTGGAGGTCACGGCCGCCACTCTGCGCTTCCTCGTGCCGAAGACGGTGGAGCAGCGGATGCGCAGGCGGGCGGTCCTTGAAGGGGGTGTGGCCGAGGAGGTGGACTCGGGGCGGTTCGCGGAGCCGTACTGGTACGTCGGCTCGCCGCTGACCACGCCGTCGCCTGAGCGGCCTTTCCACGGCCGGCCGCCGAAGGGGAGGTCGTGCGAACCCGCGCCCGGCGTGATCCTTCCGGACCTGCCCCTGCCCGGCGGCAGATTGCGGGAGATGTGCCGTGACGGTTTTCTTGTACTACTGGGTGATATGTGCGATTCGGGTTTGTTTGTGCAGGTCCTGGGCAAGGTCATTACGGCGCCGCTCGCCGTACGCGAGCTCGCGGAGATCGATGGGACCGGCTCGCTCGCCGAGAGGCTCGGCGCCGGGCCCGGTGAGGCATGGCTCATCAGGCCCGATGCCCATATCGCCGCGATCATCCCCCATGCGGGGCCGGAGTCGGTGGTGGCCGCTGTGAGCCGCGCTCTCGGCGGCTCTCCTGACGACCCTTGAGCCCTTAGGAGGACTGCGTGACTGGCCGTAGCTCGTTTCTGATCGTCGCCAACCGGCTGCCGGTGGACCGGAGGATCGAGCCCGACGGAACGGCCTCGTGGCGCAGGAGTCCCGGCGGACTCGTCACCGCGATCGCCCCGGTGATGCAGCGCCGCCACGGAGCCTGGGCCGGGTGGCACGGGGCGCCCGACGAGAAGCTGGAGCCGTTCGAGCAGGGCGGGATGAGCCTCATCCCGATCCCGCTGTCGGACCGCGAGGTGGAGCTCTACTACGAGGGCTTCTCCAACGCCACCCTGTGGCCGCTCTATCACGACGTGGTGGCGCCGCCGGTGTACCACCGCCGGATGTGGGAGGCGTACCGGACGGTCAACGAGCGCTTCGCGACCGCCGCCGCCGAGGCCGCGGAGGAGGGCGCGGTCGTCTGGGTGCAGGACTACCAGCTCCAGCTGGTGCCCGCGATGCTGCGCAGGCTCAGGCCTGACCTGCGGATCGGGTTCTTCCTGCACATCCCGTTCCCGCCGACCGAGCTGTTCTGGCGGCTCCCGTGGCGCAAGGACCTGGTCGAAGGGCTGCTCGGGGCCGACCTGGTGGGCTTCCAGCTGCCCGGCGGGGCCTCGAACTTCCGCCGGTTGTGCCGACGGCTGCTCGGGCTGCCGTACAAGGGGAACGAGATCTTCCTGGATGACCGGGTGGTGACGACGCAGGCGTTCCCGATCTCCGTGGACTTCGCGCAGCTCGACTCGATCGTTCGCGAGCCACACATCATGGCGCGCGCCAAGGAGATCAGGGTGGAGCTCGGCGACCCCGAGCACGTGCTGCTCGGCGTGGACCGGCTCGACTACACCAAGGGCATCGGGCAGCGGCTGGAGGCGTTCGGCGAACTGCTCAAGGACGGGCGGCTACGGCCGAACGAGGCCGTGTTCGTGCAGATCGCCACGCCGAGCAGGGAGCGGGTGGAGGAGTACCGGCGGCTGCGCGACGACATCGAGCTGCAGGTCGGCCGGATCAACGGCGAGCACGCGCAGCTCGGCTACCAGCCCGTGCAGTATTTCCACCAGTCCTACGACCACGAGGAGCTGGCCGCGCTCTACCTGGCCGCCGACGTGATGGTCGTGACCCCGCTGCGCGACGGCATGAACCTGGTCGCCAAGGAGTACGTCTCCTGCCACCACGACCTGCACGGCGCGCTGGTGCTCAGTGAGTTCGCCGGGGCCGCCGACGAGCTGCGGCAGGCGTATCTGGTCAACCCGTACGACGTCGAGGACGTCAAGCGCCAGATGCTGGCCGCGATGCGGGCCACGCCGCACGAGCTGGCCCGGCGCATGCGCACCATGCGCCGCCGGGTGGCCACCTACGACGTGGACCGCTGGGCGAGCGAGTTCCTCAATGCTCTTGAGACACCTGCTTCACAGACTTCCACGCGTCGTAGCGCTTCTTGGCGGTCCGGTTGACCACGATCTGCGCCACGGACATGCCGACGCCCATGAGGACCGCGTAGCCGATCGCCTCCCCCAGGCTGACCTCGGATGAGTCGGTGTCGACGGGCGGCTCCTTCCCGGTCGCCTTCACCCAGACGTATGCGAGGATCTTCCTCGCCGCCCACGCGGTCGCCAGGCCCGTCAGGCCGCCGATGACCCGCCAGGCGACGTCGGGCTTGTCCTCCGCCATGCCGATCTCCCTTCCCGTAGGTTACGAACACTAGTCTGTACCGCCTGTAGGGCTGCGAAGCCGTACCATAAGGAGGCATGACTCAACAGCGACTACACCATGCATCCATGCCGGAAAAGCCGACCCTCGACGGCTTGGAGCAGGTATGGGTAGCTCGCTGGGACGCCGAGGGCATCTACCGCTTCGACCGGTCCAAGCCGCGCGAGCAGATCTACTCCATCGACACGCCGCCGCCGACCGTGTCCGGCGCGCTGCACGTCGGTCATGTCTTCTCCTACACCCACACCGACATCATGGCCCGCTACCAGCGGATGATCGGTAAGTCGGTCTTCTACCCGATCGGCTGGGACGACAACGGCCTGCCCACGGAGCGGCGGGTGCAGAACGTCTACGGCGTGCGCTGCGACCCGTCGATGCCCTACGACCCCGACTTCGTTCCACCGGAGAAGCCGGGCAAACGCGAGGTCTCCATCTCGCGGCGCAACTTCGTGGAGCTGTGCCACAAGCTGACCGCCGTCGACGAGCAGGCGTTCGAGGAGGTGTGGCGGCGGGTCGGCCTGTCGGTCGACTGGTCGCTGCTCTACACCACGATCAGCGACGAGTCGCGGGCCGTGTCGCAGCGCGCGTTCCTGCGCAACCTGGCGCGCGGCGAGGCCTACCTCTCCGAGGCGCCGACGCTGTGGGACGTCAGCTTCCGCACCGCCGTCGCCCAGGCCGAGCTGGAGGACCGGGAGTGGCCCGGCGCCTTCCACCGCATCTCGTTCTACGGCGAGAAGGGGCCGGTCTGGGTCGAGACGACCAGGCCCGAGCTGATCCCCGCGTGCGTGGCGCTGGTCGCCCATCCCGACGACGAGCGCTACCAGGAGCTGTTCGGCACGTCGGTGCTGACGCCGCTGTTCGGCGTCGAGGTGCCGGTGCTGGCCCACCGGCTGGCCGAGCCGGACAAGGGCTCCGGCATCGCGATGATCTGTACGTTCGGCGACATCACCGACGTCACCTGGTGGCGGGAGCTGCACCTGCCGACCCGGCCGGTCATCGGCTGGGACGGGCGGCTGCTGCCCGAGCCGCCGGAGGGCGTGGACGGGGAGCCGTACAAAGAGCTGGCAGGCAAGACCGTGCACAGCGCCAGGGAGCGGATCGTGGAGCTGCTGCGCGAGTCCGGCGACCTCGACGGCGACCCCACGCCCGTGCGGCGGACGGTGAAGTTCTACGAGCGCGGCGACAAGCCGCTGGAGATCGTCACCACCCGCCAGTGGTACATCCGCAACGGCGGCCGCGACGAGGAGCTGCGCGCGCGGCTGCTGGCGCGCGGGGGCGAGCCGGTGTGGCACCCGCCGCACATGCGGGTGCGTTATGACAACTGGGTCGAGGGGCTCACCGGCGACTGGCTGATCTCGCGCCAGCGGTTCTTCGGCGTGCCGTTCCCGGTGTGGTATCCCATCGACGAGTCCGGGTAGCCCGTCCGCGACGCGCCGATCGTGCCGGCCGAGGACCTGCTGCCCATCGACCCGTCGTCCGACGTGCCGCCCGGCTACACCGAGGACCAGCGCGGCGTGCCCGGCGGGTTCATGGCCGACCCCGACGTCATGGACACCTGGGCCACCTCGTCGCTGACGCCGCAGATCGCCGGCCGCTGGGAGACCGACGACGACCTGTTCCGCCGGGTCTTCCCCGCCGACCTGCGGTCGCAGTCACACGAGATCATCCGCACCTGGTTGTTCTCGACCGTGGTCAGGTCGCACTACGAGTTCGGCGTCCTGCCGTGGGGCGACGTCGCGATCTCCGGCTGGATCCTCGATCCCGACCGCAAGAAGATGTCCAAGTCCAAGGGCAACGTCGTCACTCCGCTCGACCTGCTGGAGCAGCACGGCTCCGACGCCGTGCGCTACTGGGCGGCCAACGGGCGCTACGGCGTCGACACCGCCTTCGACCCCGGGCAGCTCAAGATCGGCCGCCGGCTGGCCATCAAGATCCTCAACGCGTCCAGGTTCGTGCTCGGGCTGGCCGCGACCGACGGTGAGGTCACCGAGCCGCTCGACCTGTCGATGCTGGCGGCCCTGTCCGGCGTGGTGCGCGAGGCCGGGGACGCGCTCGGCGCCTACGACCACACCAGGGCGATCGAGGCCGTCGAGCGCTTCTTCTGGGCGTTCTGCGACGACTACCTGGAGCTGGTCAAGACGCGGGCGTACGAGTCCGGTCCGGCGGCCGCCTCCGCCCACGCCGCGCTGCGGCAGGCGCTCGACGTGCTGCTGCGGCTGTTCGCGCCGTTCCTGCCGTTCGTGACCGAAGAGGTGTGGTCGTGGTGGCGGGAGGGCTCGGTGCACCGGGCGGCCTGGCCCGCCGCCGAACGCGGCGCCGGCGACCCGGCGGTGCTGGCCGTGGCGTCCGAGGTGCTCGGGCAGGTGCGCAAGGCCAAGTCCGGGGCCAAGCTGTCGATGCGGGCCGAGGTCTCCAGGCTGACCGTCTCGGCGCCCGAGATCGAGCTGGTGCGGCAGGCGCAGGACGACCTTTGCGCGGCCGGCAACGTGGAGGAGTTCGTCCTGGAATACGGTGAGGTGCTCGCCACCGAGGTCCACCTGGGCTGACGTCCGGTGCCCGCGCTCTTCTGCGCTCCCTGTGTCCGGCGCGGTGCGTTTCTGCGGTCCCCGCGTCTGGCGCCGGTGCTCAGGCGTCGCGGGCGACGTCCCTGTGCAGCGCCAGGAACAGCGAGTACGCCTCCCCGTCCGGCGGCGGTCGCATCCGCCGGAACTCCTCCAGCACCTCCGCCATCCGCCGGTGCAGCTCGGCCCGCCCCTCGGCGTTGAGCCGCAGGCCCAGCCTGGTGAAGTCGCACTCCTCGATGTCGACGAGCTCGACCTCCTCGAGGAAGGCGTCGAGTATCGCCGCGTTGCCCCCGGTCACGCCGCTCTCACGGACGTCCATCGCCCACGACTTGCCGGTGGCCCGGTAGGGGATCTCGGTGGAGCCGCGCGGACCCGGGCGGCTGGGCTCGGCGACCAGGAAGCCGGTGCCGGTGAGCTTGCGCACGTGGTGCAGCGTGGTGGCCGGGTGCGCGCCGAGGCGCGCGGCGATCTCCTTGTTGGTGAGGGCCTGCTCCAGGCAGAGCCGCAGGATGCGCAGGCGAACCGAGGAGGCCAGGGCACGGGCCTCTGCCTCGGTGGCGGGGCGGCGATTGGTGGCCATGAAGAGACTCTAGTTCCGATTGACTTTTCCCAACCAGTCAACGACTCTCATCGGGTGAGCCGATTCGGACTGTTACGCGAGCACGACTTCCGCCGGCTGTTCCTCGCCGACACCGCCAGCCAGGCGGGCACCCAGGTCCTCATGCTGGCGTTGCCCCTGGTCGCGGTGACGGCGCTGCGGGCCTCGGCGTTCGAGGTCGGCCTGCTGGGCGCGTGCCAGACGCTGGCGTTCGCGGTGATCGGGCTGCCCGCGGGCGCTGTCGTGGACCGGTTGAGCAAGCGCGCGGTACTGGTGGTCAGCGACTGGGCGCGGGCCCTGGCCCTCGCGTCCGTGCCGGTCGCGTGGTGGCTGGGGCTGTTGTCGATCTACCAGCTGTACGCCGTGGCGCTCGTGCTCGGCGTGTTCACCGTGTTCTTCGACGTCGCGTACCAGAGCTATCTGCCGTACCTGGTCGAGCGCGAGCGGCTCGTCGAGGGCAACTCGGCCCTCGAGGTCGTCCGTACGGTGGCGATGCTCGGCGGCCCGAGCGTCGGCGGCTACCTGATCCAGTTCCTCACCGCGCCCTTCGCGCTGGTCACCACGGTGGCCGGGTTCGCCTGGTCGGCGCTGTGCCTGAGGACGATACGGCGGCGGGAGACCCGCCCTCGGCAACGCCGCGCCCACCTGGGCAAGGAGATCGCGGAAGGCGTCAGGTTCGTGCTGGGGGAGCGGCTGCTGCGCCGCATCGCGGGCTGCACCGCCACCGCGAACCTGTTCGGCGCCATGGCCCAGCCGATGATCCTGCTGCTGCTGGCCAGGGAGCTCGGCCTGGGCGCGGGCACGATCGGGCTGCTGATGGCCGCGGGCGGTCTCGGCGGGATCACCGGGGCCCTGGTCAACGCCAGGCTGGCCCGGTGGCTCGGGCAGGGGCCGACGATGTGGCTGGGCATCGCCGTGCCGGTGCCGCTGATGTTCGCGTTGCCGTGGATGGAGGCCGACTGGCGGCTGGGGTTGTTCGCGCTGTCGGAGTTCGGGATCGGAGCGGGGACGGTCGTCTACAACGTCACCCAGGTCAGCTTCCGCCAGTCCATCACCCCCGCGCCGCTGCTGGGCCGGATGAACGCGACCATACGGTTCTTCGTCTGGGGCACGCTGCCGCTGGGCGGGCTGCTCGGCGGCGTGCTGGGCGAGGTGATCGGGATCAGGAACACGCTGCTGGTCGCCGCGTGCGGCGGCGGCCTGGCGGTCCTGTGGTTGCTCACCTCGCCCCTGCGCACGATGCGCGAACTGCCCGCCGCGTCAGTGGACGCCCACGGGAGTCCTCAGTAGTCGCAGACCCCCGTGGGGAAGATCTGCTTCAGCCTCGCCCGCTCGTCCCGCGTCGGCCGCCAGTCGCCGTACAGGCCCTTGGCGATGGCTCTGTCCACCGGCTGGAGCCGGCACTTGTAGACGCCTCCCTCCAGCGGGCCGCCCGCCACGACGCGGGTGGTGGAGTAGAGCGGGAAGCGTTGTGTGCAGGCGCCTGGGGCGCGGCGGTCGAGGACGCCGTCCCACACGTGCGGGCCCGCCGCGATCTGCGTGCCGTCCGTGGCGAAGCAGCGGTCCACGGCCTGGGGCGGCTTGTTGCCGGTCACGCCGCGCGCCGGATATTTCCGGATGTTGGCCATCCAGGCGTCGATCACCCGCAGCGCCTCCGGCGTCTGCTCGAACCTCGGCCCGTCAGGGCGGGCATCGGTGAACCAGATGACCTGGTTGCCCGCCCGGCCGTCGTGGTTCAGCATCCGCTGCCTGGAGGCGAACGACTGGTGGGCGTTGTGCATGTCGAGCTGGTCCTCCAGGTAGTGGCGCCAGTCGATCACCGGGATGTCGATGTCGCCCGTGAACACCAGGCCGCTGCGTTGCACGTTCCTGATCGCGATCGGGTCCCCGGCGCGCCTGGGGGCCGGGTCGCCCAGGTCGGCGTTGCGGGCGCTCCACGGGTCGAAGTCGGCGGGGCAGGCGGTGCTGACGAACGGGCAGCCCTCCTGGACCATGTCGGCCGAGTCCTTCCACGAGCCCGCCTTCGCGTTGACGTCGAGGAACTCGGCCGGTGTGATCACGCCACCGGTGAGCGCCGCGAGTCCGTACTGGACGCCCACGTTGTCCCAGGTCGAGCGGGCGTAACCGCGTTCGTCCGTGCCGTAGATGTTGCGCAGGTCGTCCCAGTGGGTCCACTGGACGGTGTCCTTGACGCCCGGCGGGTCCATGCGCTCCCATTCGGGGTCGTCGTTGGAGGTCCACAGCGGGTTCATGGTCAGCGGGGTCAGTCCGCGCCAGCCGTTGACGCACTCGTCGGAGCCCGCCCGGCCGGTGTACGGGTTGGCCACGGTGTCGCTGGCGTTCATGCCGATCAGCGCCGTCCTGTCGTCCCACCTGGCCCAGCGCGGGTCGTGGTCCATGTAGCGTTCGAGCAGCTCGCAGTCGCCCACGTGGATGGTCTGGGTGACCATGTCCGGATAGGAATACTGCGGGATCGCGGCGTCGATCACCCTGTCGCCCAGGTTCTGGCCGTAGATGTACTGCTGGATGGCGCCGCCCGAGCCGCCCACGCCCACCGTGTAGAGCGGGACGCCGTACTGCTCGATGAAGCGCTCCTTGACCATGAGGGCCGTCTCGCCGCCCAGGATCAGGTTGTAGTGGGTGGAGGTGCGGGTGCCCGAGGAGTGCAGGATCGCGTAGCCCTGGCCCAGACCGTACGGGTCGAGGGCGCCGCTCCCCAGCGTGCCCTGGTCGTGGCCGATCGCCACGCCGCCGTCGAACCGGTAGATCGCCCGGCCGTTCCAGCCGTCCTCGATCATGGCTGTCGAGTAGAGGAAGCGGTTGATCACGCCGCGCTCCCTGCGGACCACGAAGTCGACCGTACGGCCGTCGAGCAGCGTGGTCGTGGCCATGTCGGCGGGCCGCTCGGTAGGCCCCTCGGTGGGCCCCTCGGTGGGCATGGCCTTGAACGTGCCGTCCGTCGACCGGTACAGCCGGTCCTTGACTGTCGGCGCGAAGCAGTCCCTGCTCCAGCCGCCGGTGACGCGCATGCCCTGGCCGTCCTGGTTGTCCACGGTGGGCGGGCCGAGGCCGCCACGCTCGGTCTTGCACAGGAACGGGTACTGGTGCGCGCCGGAGAAGACCGGGCCTTCGATCGGGTGGTTGCGGAGCTTCAGGGTCTCTTTCCGCGGCCGGGCCACCGCGGTGATCGTGTTGTCGCCGTCGGCCAGGCCGGTGACCAGGCCCGTGAGCCCGTCCCCGGTCCGGGTGAAGGACGAGGTGACGTCCTGGCCGTTGCGCAGGATCCGGACCTGTGCGCCGCCGGTCTGGCGCACCCTGACGAGGGCGTCACCGCCCGTTACCTGGTCGGGGCGGCTGGAGAGCACCTCCAGCGCCAGGTCGGCGCGGGAGGCGTACGCGGGGGTGGGGTAGCCGATGAGGGACGCGAGCATGATGAGGACCACCACAGCCTTCATGACCATGACGGTGACACGCGGTCCGGCACTTGCACAGGCCCGATCTCGCCGTTGTGAGAGGCGGCCCTCTTCCCTGTTCGTGTACGGCGAACACGCCATTCGTGTACGGCGAACACGCCCCGTGGCCAGGCCCGATCGTTTAACCGCGCGCATCCCGGGCGCGGACATGCCAGTCTTGAACATGTGCTGCCCGACCGCCCAACCAAGCTCGTGCCACCCGTGCTGGCCAAGATGGCCGCATGGTGCGTATGCCTGATCCTCGTCGGCGTGGTCGTCTACTTCTTCGTCCAGGTCATCGCGAGGCTCACCTTCGTGGCGCTGCCCGTGGCGATCGCGCTGCTGCTGACCGCGCTGCTGTTCCCGCTGACCAGGATGCTGCGCGGCGCGGGGATGCGGCCGATCTACGCCACATGGATCACCATGCTGGTGGCGATCGCCGTGCTCGCCGGCACCGGCTGGCTGGTCGGCGTGCGGGCCAGCGAGGAGTTCCCCAACCTGGTCAAGCAGGTGCAGGTGACCGCCAGGTCCGTGCAGGACTGGCTGATCACCGGCCCGCTGCATCTCCAGCAGGCGCAGATCACCGGCTACGTCGACGAGATCGTCGCCCTGGTCAACGCGCAACGCACGGCCATCACCGGCACCGTCCTCAGCGCCGGCGCGGTGGCCGTCGAGGTGCTCGCCTCCATCGTGCTCCTGCTGTTCGTGACGTTCTTCCTGCTCAAGGACGGCGACCGGATCTGGGCGTGGGTGCTGAGGGGGTTCGGCGACGTGTCGCCGCGCGTCGACCGGGCGGGGCGGGCCGCGTGGACCACCCTCTCCCACTACGTGCAGGGCACGGTGGCGGTGGCCGCCGTGCACGGGCTGGTGATGGGGATCGTGCTCGCGGGCATGGGGGTGCCGTTGTGGGCGCCGCTGGCCGTGCTGATCTTCTTCGCCAGTTTCATCCCCATCGTCGGCATCTTCTTCGCGGGCACCGTCGCGACCCTCGTCACGCTGGGGGCCAAGGGGCTCGTCTACGCGCTGATCTTCCTGGGCATCCTCATCGTCGAGCAGCAGCTGGAAAACCACGTGCTGCAGCCGCTGATCGTGGGGCGGGCGCTCAACTTCCATCCTCTGGCGATCATCCTGGTGCTGGCCATCGGGGGCATTCTGGCGGGCATCGCGGGCGCCGCCGTGGCCGTGCCGGTGGCCGCGGTGCTCTACCGAGCGCTGCCTGAGCTCCGGCACAAACCGGCCCTGCCACCGCCGGACCACGAGGAGTTGCCGTCCGGCGACCAGCCTCCGCCCGGGCGCGGCGGCCCCGGAGCCGAACGCCCCGGCCCGGACCGCCCACGCGACGACAGGCCGTCCGGCGGAGACCGTCCCCGGCGAACCGGCGAGCGCCCTGGCGGCACGCGCCCCGCCGGCCACGACAGCCCCCATGGCGAGAGCGAGGTCCCGCCTGGCGGGGCACGGGTATAGCGCGGGCAGGATGCGCACACACGGCGGCGATCCGCCCGCAGGGATGCAGCCGCCGGGCGCGGTGATCCGGCCTCCGGGATGGGCGTGTGGCGGTGCGGATGTGCTGGCGGGGTCGCCGCTTCTGGCGGTGTGGACGAGGTCGGTCCCCAACTGGGAGTAACCTCGTCACTCGTGACCCGTTCCTCCCTCACCGCTCCGGCGCCGGGTGCCCGACTCCCGGTTCCCATGGGTACGACACTCCACCTGCGTGCCTGGTGCAACGGCATCACAGGCGGGAAGGCGTACCTTGAGGTTGAGGGGTGCATGGGCGTCCCCGACGCCGTCCGCGCGGCGGCGCTGATCGAGGTGAGCATGCGACACTTCGCCCAGCGCGCCGATCCGGCCGCCATCGCCGCAGAACACCAGGACTACGAGGTGAATCCTTGAGCAGTACGGAGGTCCTCATCCACCGGCTCGACGCCGAGCTGCCGCTCCCGTCCTACGCCCATCCGGGCGACGCGGGGGCAGACCTCTTCGCGGCGGAGGACGTCGAGTTGCCGCCCGGCGAGCGGGCCGTCGTCGGGACGGGGGTGGCGATCGCCCTGCCTGACGGATATGCGGCGTTCGTTCACCCGCGTTCGGGGTTGGCGGCCAAGCACGGTGTCACGATGGTCAACGCGCCGGGGACGGTCGACGCGGGCTATCGGGGTGAGATCAAGGTGACGCTGATCAACACGGACGCCAAGGAGCCGTTCCGGCTCCAGCGTGGCGACCGCGTGGCCCAGCTCGTGGTCCAGCGGGTCGAGCGCGCGGTCTTCTACGAGGTCGAACGCCTGCCGGGTTCGATACGCGGCGCCAACGGATTCGGATCGACGGGACGCTGACTGGCGCCCAGGGAGCAATGGGCCGCCATCGCGGCCCGGGGAGTAGCGGGTCGCGCTGCGGCCCGGTGAGCAGCGGGTCGCACGCGGGCCCGCCGAACAGGGAGAGTGAGGAACGTGTTCCGACGTCGTCGTCGTGAGCAGCCGGAACCGGTGGCCGAGCAGGAGCCTGCCGCCCCCACGCGCGAGTCCGGTCCGTGGGACGCCGACGAGCCCCACCCGGAGAGCGACAGGATCGATCTCGGCGGCCTGCGGCTGCCGCACAACCCCGACTTCGACCTACGCCTGGCCTCCCTCGGAGACCAGCACGTCGCGGTCGTCGTCATCTACAAGGACACCACGCTGCAGTTGCAGGCCCTGGCCGCGCCGCGCAGCTCGGGCCTGTGGGACGACACCAAGACCAAGATCATGGCGCAGGCGAAGGGCCAGCTGGAGGAGCAGGAGGGCCCGTTCGGCACCGAACTGCACGGCGAGCTCAAGGCCGACGGCAACGTCAGGCCGGCTCGTTACCTCGGCGTCGACGGCCCGCGCTGGTTGCTGCTCGGGGTGATCTCGGGGAAGGGCGCGTTCGACGAGTCGATCGCCGGAGCGTTCGTGGAGTACATCAAGGACGTCGTGGTCGTACGCGGCGACGACCCCATGGCGCGCGAGGCCCCGATTCCGCTGAGCCGCCCCAACGAGCAGTCGGCCGAGACGGAGGCGGAGGGGCCCGGCCTCAGCCCGTTCAAACGAGGACCTGAAATCAGCGAGATTCGCTAAGGGCTGACATCACATAGGCTGAGTCATCATGAGTACGGCAGAGCCTCCGAAACGTGGAGGATTGCGTGGGTTCTTCAGCCGACTGGCGTCCCCCCAGTCCGAAATCGAAGCCCAGGAACTGCGTGAGGACGCCGATGAGGTCGGTGCGACGCCGATTGTCAGGTGTGGCGGGCGCCGGCGCTTCTGCGTGGCGGGTACGCTACGTACGGTGACATTGCGTCCGAGGGGTGGTGCCCCCGCTCTCGAGGCCGAGCTCTACGACGGGTCAGATGTGATCGACCTGGTCTGGCTCGGCCGCCGGAAGATCGCGGGCATCGAGCCCGGCCGCACGGTCAAGGCCGAGGGCCTCGTCAGCATGCAGGACGGGCGCAAGGTGATGTTCAATCCGCGTTACGAACTGCGCCCAGGGAGTTGATCAGGTGAGTGCTGAGGCGGAAGAGGTCGCCCACGACACCGTCGAGGCCGCGGTGCGAGCCCAGCTCGCCAAGGCGTTCGGCGGCGTGCGCGGCATAATCGAGGCGGCGATCCCGACCATCGCGTTCACGGTGTGCTGGATCATCGCCGAGGACCTGAAGCTGTCGCTCATCGTCAGCATCTCGCTGTCGGTCCTGCTGCTACTGGGCCGGATCGTGCAGCGGTCCACGCCGCAGTTCGTGATCAACAGCCTGATCGGCATCGCGATCGGCGCGTTCTTCGCCAGCCGCACGGGTGACGCGAAAGACTACTTCCTGCCTGGCATCCTGTGGAACGCCGGCTACATGGTGGGGATGCTCCTGTCGATCGTCACCCGGTGGCCGGTCGTCGGCTTCCTGATCGGGTCGGTCACCGGCGATCCGACGGCCTGGCACAGGGACCCCGGCATCGTGAAGCTGTGCACGCGGCTGACCTGGCTGCTGATGCTGCCGTGCGCGGTCAGGGTGGCCGTCCAGGGGCCGGTCTACCTGTTCGGCGGCGGGGATCAGGCGGTGGCCGCGCTCGGCTTCGCCAAGATCGTGATGGGGTGGCCGCTCCAGGTGGCCGCGCTCGGTGCCATGCTGTGGCTGCTCGGTCGCGGGCGCACACCCATCAAGCCGCCGGTCGCCCCAGCCTGAGAGCCCGGCCGGGAGACCGCACGAGAGCGTTCCAAGGGTTCAGGAGCGCGGCTCGGGGATCATCGGCAGGCTGTTCGGGCGGGGCACGACGCCGGGCACGGCTGACACCGCGTGCCCGGTCGCGGTCCTGAGCCGCCACCGCGAGCAGACCGTGGCCAGCACGATGACCAGCTCGGCCCAGGCGAAGGAGTCCCCGATGCACTTGTGCGGGCCCGCGCCGAACGGCAGATACGCCTTCCTGGGCAGCCTGTGCGCGCGTTCGGACGACCAGCGGTCCGGGTCGAACCTGCCCGGCTCGGGGAAGAAACGGGGGTCGCGGTGGATCACGTACGGGCAGATGAGCAGGTCGGTGCCTGGCGGCACCTCCACTCCGCCGACCAGCGCCGGTGACGTGGAGCGCCGCATGATCAGCAGGGCCGAGTAGAGGCGGCTGACCTCGTTCAGCACCTGCGCGGTGAACGGGAGCCTCGGCACGTCGGCCAGCTCGGCCGGGCGGTCGCCGACGACCTCGTCGAGCTCCTCGTGCAGCCTGCGTTCGGCGGCGGGGTGGCGTTCTAGCTCGTACAGGGCCCAGGACAGCAGCGCGGCGGGGGTGTCGGTGCCGGCCAGCATGATGGTGATGATCTCGTCGCGGATCTGCCCGTCGTTCAGCCCCTCGCCGCTGTCCGCGTCGCGGCTCGCCATCAGCGCGGACAGCAGGTTCGCCCCGGCCGGCGCGGCGGCCCGGTGCTGATCGATGGCGGTCTCTATCACCGCGCGGAGGCGGCGTACGGCCAGGTCGTAGCGGCGGTTCAGGGGTAGCGGCAACGACTCGAAC
The DNA here is from genome assembly GCF_015645445.1 of Nonomuraea cypriaca. Taxonomy (GTDB): domain Bacteria; phylum Actinomycetota; class Actinomycetes; order Streptosporangiales; family Streptosporangiaceae; genus Nonomuraea; species Nonomuraea cypriaca. The sequence goes on from NZ_JADOGI010000065.1 coordinate 34,432, forward strand.
GCCTTCGGCAGGAAGGCCCGCAGCGCCACCCCGTTGGTCACCACGGGAAGGGAACGGTCCACCTCCGCGACGACCGGCCCGGCCAGGTCCACGGAGAACAGCGCCTCGGCCGCCGCCGACAGGGTCAGCCGGTAGAAGGAGCGGTCCATGAGCGTGGACCGGCCCTCCCGCAGCGAGTCGCTCAGGGACTGGGCGCGGCGGACCATGATGCCGCCGTATCCGGGGAGCTCCCGGCTGAGGAACGGCGGCTGCAGCAACCTGCGCCGCTTGAGGTGCGACTCGCCTTCCAGCGTCGCCAGGCTGTCCCCGATGAGGGAGCTGAGCTGCTTGAACATCCGGCCCACGCCGAACGCGCCGGCCTGTCCTGCCAGGATGTCGTCGGCGGGCTCGTACGCGGTGACGAGGTACATCGGCGTGGTGCCCAGGTCAAGGCGCACCAGACCGGACCCGTCCGAGCCCACCGACGTCAGGAAACGGAGCGGGTCCCTCGCCAGACTCAGGAGGTGACCCGCCAGCGGCAGGCGGCCCCGGGCCATCGGAACAGAATTCAAGGATTTTGGCACGATCCGGCCCCGTTTCGGATAACGCCCGTATCATCGGGCTACTCAGAAACAGATATATCCACCAGAGCAATATTTCGGACTTGCTTGGCGGATAGGTAAGCGTGGCATCGGAGCCCGGATCGCAGGTCGAAAGACCTCAGCGGGAGACCGTTCCAGAGAACACCTCCGTGCGAACCGCCCCTCACTCGCACGACGGAGTCAGGCGCCCAGCCGGTAGCGCAGGATGCGGTGGGTGTGTCTGGCGACGGGGAGAGCGAACATCGCCTTCATCTGCATCCGCCGCAACGGGCCGAGCCCGGTCAGTGCGGTGGGGTCGCCGAACGTCCATTCCTCGGCCAGTTCCAGGCCGGGCGCCCAGCGGGTGATCTCCATGGGATCGTCGACGCCCCAGTGCACCTGGGCGCCGGTCTTCCGTAACGAGGGATGCCGCGACATGCGCCGGGTGACGAACGTGGTGAAGGCGTCGAAGGCGATCTGGCCGCCGGGGAAGCGGTCGCGCAGGGCGAGCACCAGCGCCTTCACCTCCGCCACGTGGAGATACATGAGCAGCCCCTCGGCGATGACGAGGGCCGGTCCTTCGCCGTCGACCTGGGCCATCCAGGAGTGATCGGTGACCGAGGAGCCGATCATGCGATTATCGGCGGTCTCCCGGTAGAACCGCCGGCGTAACTCGATGACCTGGGGGAAGTCGACGTCGTACCAGCGTGTCCCCTGCGCGGGGGCGACCCGGTCGACGCGGGCGTCGAGGCCGCAGCCCAGGTGGAGGACCAGCGGCGCCGGGTGGTCGCGTACGCACTGGTCCAGCTTCCTGGCCCGCATCGCCAGCGTCGCCCTGGTCACCCATGGCTGGCGGAGCGCGGAGAAATCGTAGTCGACCTGCGCCACGATGGACGCGGCCGTCGGGTCGTCGATGATCTCCTTCATGGTCGCCTTGTCGTACAGCGGGATGAGGAGGGTCTCCTGTTCGGCGGTCAGGCTGATCATCATCGCTCCTCTTCCCGCGGCCGTGCGCCGCGCCTGATCTCGGCCCACCGGTCCCACATCGGCATGGTCTGACTCCCTTGGCGCGGTCCTCGTCAGCCGGCAGCCCCCTGGGAGGCGCTGTCCCGAGCGCATAGCGCCCCCAGGAGCTTTCAGTGCTGGGAGAGGAGGTGGGCGAGTTCTTGTTCCACTTCCTGGTTGGCCACGAAGAGCAGTTCGTCGCCGGCCTCCAGGGGGTCGTCCGCCGTGGGGACCAGGACGCGGCCCTCCCGGAGGATGGCCACCAGGGCGGCGTCCACCGGCCACGGCACGGAGCCGGCTCGCTGGCCCACCACCGGGGCGTCCTCGGCCAGGGTGAGCTCCACCAGGTTGGCCTGGCCCTGACGGAAGGTCATCAGGCGTACGAGGTCGCCCACGCTCACCGCCTCCTCCACCAGCGCGCTGAGCAGGCGGGGGGTCGAGACGGCCACGTCCACGCCCCACGACTCGTTGAAGAGCCACTCGTTGTTGGGGTGGTTGATGCGGGCGACCACGCGCGGCACGCCGTACTCCGTCTTGGCCAGAAGCGAGACCACCAGGTTGACCTTGTCGTCGCCCGAGGAGGCGACCACGACGTGGCAGTTGTTGAGCCCGGCCTCGTCGAGTGAGGCGATCTCGCAGGCGTCGGCCAGCAGCCACTCGGCGCGCGGCACGCTGTCGATCTTGATGGCGTGCGGGTCGTTGTCGATGAGCAGGACCTCGTGGCCGTTCTCCAGGAGCTCGGCGGCGATGGAGCGGCCGACGGCACCCGCTCCTGCGATGGCGACGCGCATCACTCGTCCTCTTCCGGTGCCGCGGCGAGCACCTTGTTGATCCGGTCCATGTCGTTCTCCGCGGCGATGACGTGCAGCACGTCGCCCTCCTGCACCACCGTGTCGTCCGCGATGGTGAGGGCCTCTCCCATGCGGTTGATGAAGGCGGTGCGGGTCCTGGCGCGTCGTTCGAGGTCGACGACGCGGATGCCGATCCAGGCGGGATTGGCGGGGACCTCGGCCAGGATGACGGTGCCGGTGGGGTCGCGCCAGAGCGGCTCGGCGCCCTCGGGGAGGATGCGGCGCATGATCTGGTCGGCGGTCCAGCGCACGGTAGCCACCGTCGGGATGCCCAGCCGCTGGTAGACCTCGGCCCTGCGGGGGTCGTAGATGCGGGCCACCACGTTGTCGACGCCGAACGTCTCGCGGGCCACGCGGGCGGAGATGATGTTGGAGTTGTCGCCGCTGGAGACGGCCACGAACGCGGCGGCGGACTCGACGCCGGCCTCGATGAGCACGTCGCGATCGAAGCCCACGCCCGTCACCCGCCGTCCCCGGAACCCGGAACGCAGCCGGCGGAACGCCTGGGGGTCACGGTCGATGATGGCGACGGAATGGCCGCTGTCCTCGAGGATGTGCGCGAGGGTGGATCCCACCCGGCCACATCCCATGATCACAATATGCATTTCTCCCCGCACCCTCGCGGTCGGCCGGTTGCTGCACACCAGTATGACCCCGATGGGGGAGCGGCTCGTTTATCGCCTTGGCATGGGGCTAGCATCTCGTTACGTGGCGAAGGTGACGGATCTTGTCAAACGCGTGCTCGTGGGGCGCGCCCTGCGAAGCGGGCAGCTCCACGAGCAGCTGCTGCCCAAACGCATAGCCCTGCCTGTCTTCGCCAGCGACGCGCTCTCCTCCGTGGCGTACGCCCCCCAGGAGATCCTGGTCATCCTGTCGCTCGCCGGAGTCTCCTTCTACGCCTACAGTCCATGGGTCGCCATCGCCGTCATCGTCGTGATGCTCACGGTGGTGGCGTCGTACCGGCAGAACGTGCACGCCTACCCCAGCGGCGGCGGCGACTACGAGGTCGCGACCACCAACCTCGGCGGGAACGCCGGGCTCACCGTGGCCAGCGCGCTCATGGTCGACTACGTGCTGACCGTCGCGGTCTCCGTGGCCAACGGCGTCGACTACGTCGGCGCCACGATCCCGTTCGTGGCGCAGCACCGGCCTGCCGTCGCCATCGCCATCGTCATCCTGCTCACCGTGGTCAACCTGCGCGGCATCCGGGAGTCCGGCGCAGCCTTCGCCGTGCCGACGTACGCCTTCATGATCGCCGTGCTGGGGCTGATCGTCTGGGGCGCGTTCCGGCTGCTGGTGCTGGGAGAGCAGATCGAGGCGCCGAGCGCGCACTTCACCATCCAGCCCGAGCAGGCCAACCTCACCGCCTTCGCCGCGGCGTTCCTGGTCCTGCGCGCGTTCTCCAGCGGCTGCGCGGCCCTGACCGGGGTCGAGGCCATCAGCAACGGCGTGCCCGCCTTCAGGAAGCCCAAGAGCAAGAACGCCGCCACGACGCTGCTCATGATGGGCCTGGTCGCGATCACCATGTTCGGCGGCATCATCGCGCTCGGGCTGGCCTCCGGGGTGAAGGTGGCCGAGCCCTCCGTGGTCGCCGAGGACCTGCTCAGGCCCGACGGCACGCCGGTCGGCCAGGACTACTACCAGCAGCCGATCATCTCCCAGGTGGCCGACGCGGTGTTCGGCGGCGGGTCGCTGCCGTTCGTGGTGATCTCGGCGGTGACGGCGCTGATCCTGTTCCTCGCGGCCAACACCGCGTTCAACGGTTTCCCCGTGCTCGGCTCGATCCTGGCCCAGGACCGTTACCTGCCGCGCCAGCTTCACACCAGGGGCGACCGGCTGGCCTTCTCCAACGGCATCGTCATCCTGGCGCTCGGCGCGTGCCTGCTGCTGTGGGGGTTCAACGCCGACGTCAGCCGCCTGCTGAACCTCTACATCGTCGGCGTCTTCGTCTCCTTCACCCTCAGCCAGACCGGCATGGTCATCCACTGGACTCGCCACCTGAAGACCGAGACCGATCCCAAGACGCGCCTCCAGATGCACCGCTCCCGAGTGATCAACTTCTTCGGCGGCGTCATGACGGGGCTCGTGCTGATCGTGGTGCTGCTGACGAAGTTCCTGGTCGGGGCGTGGATCGTGGTGATCGCGATGCCGGTCCTGTTCCTCATGATGAAGGCGATCAGGCGCCACTACGACAACGTGGCGGCCGAGCTGGAGATCACCGAGGACTACGAGCCGTCCATGTTGCCCGCGCGCAACCACACGATCGTGCTCGTCTCCAAGATCCACAAGCCGACCCTGCGGGCGCTCGCGTACGCCCGCGCCAGCAGGCCGTCCACGCTGGAGGCCGTGACCGTGGGCGTCGAGGGCGAGGAGGCGCGCAAGCTCCAGGAGGAGTGGGAGCGGCGGGGCATCCCGGTGCCGCTCAAGATGCTCGACTCGCCGTACCGCGAGATCACGCAGCCGGTGCTCGACTACGTCAAGACGCTGCGCAGGCGCTCGCCGCGCGACGTGGTGACCGTCTTCATCCCCGAGTACGTCGTCGGCCACTGGTGGGAGCACCTCCTGCACAACCAGAGCGCCCTCAGGCTGAAGGCCCGGCTGCTGTTCAAGCCGGGAGTGATGGTGACCAGCGTGCCGTGGCAGCTCCACTCGTCCGACCGGCTCAAGGGCAGGCCGGAGCCGTTCGCGCCCGGCTCGGTGCGCCGCCCGTGGCACCAGACGGTCAAGGAGGAAGAGGACCAGGTCAGGTCGAGCTGACCAGGTCAGGACGAGCCGATCAGGGTGCGCAGCCTGGCGGTGTCGTCCGCGCTCCAGCCCGGAGGCGGGGCGACGGCGGCCCAGCCGTCCACGACGTTGGCGCCGTAGCGGTGCCCCTGCCCTGGCGGCACGGACAGCGCCGCCGTCAGGTCCACCAGCACCTGCCAGAACGTCACCACCGGGTACCAGTCCATGTCCGGGTTCACGCCGGGGGCTCGCGTGCCCTCCAGCCAGGCCGGCCTGCTGTAGAGCAACTCGGGCGACCACCACACGACGGGGTCGGTGGCGTTCTGCAGATAGACGACGCGCGGGTGCGGCCACGGGCGGCCGGCGGGGCGCGCCAGGTCGGCGGGACGCAGCGCGAACCTGGCCGTCCTCCCGTCCTGGTAGACGGGCCGCCACACCGGGCTGCCGGGATCGCGGCCGTACGTGAGCTCGTCCCAGATGGGGCTGGCGTTCGGCGGGCCGATGAACAACGCCCCGTCCGCCCTGGCCGCCAGGTCGCTCAGGTCGTGGAAGGCCCCCTCCATCTCGTACGACCCCAGGCTCTCGCCCGCCAGCAGCAACCGGGGCCGGTCCCCCGCCGGCAGGACGGCCCACCTGGCGCGTACGGCCTCGAACAGCGCCCGCCCCGCGGCCGCCGCCTTGTCCCTGTCGACCAGGAACGACACCCAGCTCGGCAGGTACGAGTACTGCAGCGCGACCATGGCGGAATCGCCGTTGTACATGAACTCCAGCGAGTCCGTCACATGCGGGTCGACCCAGCCCGTGCCGGTGGTGCCGAGTACGGCCAGCACCGGCCGGTCGAACGCACCGGTGCGCTCCAGTTCGCGCACCGCCAGGGCGGCCTGCGCCTCCGGCGAGGAGGCGGCGTCGAGCCCGACGTAGACCCTGATGGGCGTGGCGGCCGGACGGCCGGAGAACGCGGCGATCCTGGTGGGCGTGGGGGCGGTGCCGGTGAAGCGGCGGCCCTCCCGCCCCAGCGAATCCCAGCTCACCAGGGAGCCGGGGCCGCCTGACAGGTCGGTGGAGACGGGCCTGCGCACGCCAGGGTCGGTGCCCTTGTTGGTGACCGAGGACCAGTCGTTCGTCCTGGCCATGAATCCGGAGAACAGCACGTCGTTGGCGAAGACCGCGACCAGCAGGGCGATGACGAGCACGCCGATGGTCTGGCCCACGTAGGAGGGGACGAAGCGGCCGAGCCAGGAGTTGAGCCTGCGGCCGCCCAGGCGTACGAGTCTGGAAACCAGGAGAATCAGCGTGAACAGGGTGATGGTCACCGCGAGGATCGTCGGCGGGAACCACGTGTCGCGGGTTTCGATGCCCATGAGGGTGCGCAGGTCACGCTGCCAGTAGAAGCTGTACCAGAGCGTCGCCGCGGTAAGCGCCAGGCAGCCGCCGGCCAGCATCCGCCAGGCGATCCGCCTGCCCCGCTCCGGCAGCCGGTACGAGATCACCGCCCGGCCCAGCGCACCCAGCGTGGCGCCGACGGCATATCCGAGTATGCCGGTGACGGCGCACATCAGCCCCTGGTACACCCACGCGCGGGGCAGCAGCGACGGCGTCAGCGAGGCGCAGGCGAACAACGTGGCCAGCAGCGTCCCGCCGAAGCCGAGCCGCCGCCGTACCACCCTCTCCATGCCGATCTACAGTACTGGTTCGAGCCGGAGGGGAGCGGTCCAGGTCTGGGCATAGGGTTATCGGTGTGAAACAGGCATCTCTCGAGCTGACGGTCGGTCCGGTCGCGCACGGCGGCTGGTGTGTGGCACGCCACGAAGGGCGCGTGGTCTTCGTGCGGCACGCACTGCCCGGCGAGCGGGTGATCGCCGCCGTCACCGAGGAAACGACCCGGTTCCTGCGGGCCGACGCCGTGGAGATCCTCGAGGCGTCGCCGGACCGCGTCGTGCCGCCCTGCCCGTACGCCGGGCCGGGCCGCTGCGGCGGCTGCGACTGGCAGCACGCCACCCCCCAGGCCCAGCGGGAGCTCAAGTCGCAGGTCGTGGCCGAGCAGCTGCAGCGGCTCGCGGGCCTCGACCGGAAGGTCGTGGTCGAGGAGGTGCCCGGGGCCCCGGACGGGCTCGGCTGGCGCACCCGCGTGCAGTTCGCCGCACTGCCCGGCGGCGAGCTGGGCTTTCGCAAGCATCGCTCCCACGACGTCCAGGTGGTGGACGCCTGCCTGATCGCCCATCCGGAGGTGGAGGCGGTCGGGGCGGAGGTCCACGCCTGGCCTGGGGCGGCCGGCATCGAGGTCATCGCCTCCTCCTCTGGCGACCGGGCCGTGGTGGTCACGCCCAGGCCCCGGCGCAGCGTCACCGTCCCCGACCTCGACGCGCCCGCCTCGGTCCTGCTCGACCAGGGCAAGGGCCGCACGGTGCCGCGCCGCGGCTCGGGGGTGCTGCACGAGCAGGCGGGCGACCGCGAGTTCCGGGTCGCGGGCAGCGGGTTCTGGCAGGTGCACCCGGGTGCCGCCGAGACGCTGCTCGACGCGGTCCTCGCGTACGCGGCCCCTGAGCCTGGGGAGTGGGCGCTCGACCTCTACTGCGGGGTGGGCCTGTTCGCCGCCGGCCTCGCCGAGGCCGTGGGGCCGGAGGGTGCGGTGTTCGGGCTGGAGTCCGAGGCGTCCGCCGTCCGCGACGCCCGCGCCAACCTCCGCGACCTGCCCCAGGCCCGGGTGGAGCGCGGACGGGTGGAGGAGGCGCTCGACCGCTTCCAGATCGAACGCGCCGACCTCGTCGTGGTCGACCCGCCGCGCGCCGGGCTCGGGCGCGACGTGGTGGACCGCATCGCCGGGCTGGAGGCACTCCGGATCGTGTACGTGTCGTGCGACCCGGCCACGTTCGCACGGGATGTGAAGTGGCTCGGGGAGCGCGGATACGCCCTGACGGACCTGCGCGCCTTCGACGCCTTCCCGATGACCCACCATGTCGAGGTCGTTGCACTCCTCTCCCCCGCGGGGGGCACGCCCCCCGCGACCTCCCCATAAAGTCAAAGGCCCCGCGGGGGGCACGCCCCCCGCGTCAGAGCCAGCCCATGCGCTGGGCGGTGCGGATGGCCTCCAGTCGGTTCTGGGCGTTGAGTTTGGTCATCGCGCTCGACAGGTAGTTGCGTACGGTGCCCTCGGTGAGGTGTAGCTCGCCGGCGATCCTGGAGATCGTGGCCCCGTCGCCGGCCAGCCGCAGCGCGTCGCGCTCGCGCTCGGTCAGCGGGCTGTCGCCTGCGGCCATCGCGGCGGCGGCCAGCTCCGCGTCCAGGTAGCGGCCGCCGGACTGGACCTTGCGGATGGCCATCGCCAGCTCCTCCGCCGAGGCGTCCTTGCCGAGGAAGCCGCTGACGCCGGCGGCCATGGCCCTGCGCAGGTAGCCGGGGCGGCCCAGGCTGGTCAGGATGACGATCTTGCATTGGGAGCTGATCCGCTCGGCCGCGGTCAGGCCGTCCATGCCCGGCATCTCGATGTCGAGCACGGCGACGTCGGGCCGGTGCGCGGCCACCGCGGCCACGACCTCGTCGCCCCGGCCCACCTGGGCGACGACCTCGATGCCGTCCTCGAGGTCGAGCAGCGCCGCGATGGCGCCACGGATCAGGTGCTCGTCGTCGGCGAGCAGCACGCGGGTGGTCATGCGGGCTCGAACCCCCTGTGCGGTACGCGGGTGGTCATGTGGGCTCCGACCCCCTGTGCGGTAGCCGGTCGGTCATGCGGGCTCCGACCCCCTGTGCGATACGCAGGGTGGTCATGCGGGCTCCAGCGGCCTCTGAGTGCGTACGTGGTCATGCGGGTAGCGCCGCGCGCAGCAGGTAGCGGCCCTCGCCGGCCGGCTGGGCCTCCAGGGTGCCGCCGGCCGCGCGGACCCGCTGGGCCAGCCCCGCAAGGCCGTTCGGCGCGTGCTCGCCCACCGGCCCGCTCACCCCGTCGTTGGACATCTCCAGCACCCCGTCCTCGATCGTGATCGTGCAACGCTCCGCCTTGCTGTGCTTGAGCACGTTGGTGGCGCCCTCCCGCACGACGGTGGCCAGCAAGGTGCGGATCTCCGGCGTCAGTGAGGCGGTCCGCACCCGCACGGTGCAGCGTACGTCCGCCGCCTCCAGCACCGCCCGCACGCCGGCGAGCACCTCGTCCAGGTCGATGGCCCGGTAGTTCTGTACGACCGTGCGCACCTCGCGGAGCGACCGCCTGGCCAGGTCGCGTACCGCGAACATCTCGTGAGCCGCCGCGGCCGGATCGGCGCGCAGCGTCTCGGCGGCGCCGGCCGCCCCGGCCGAGATGTCGGTGAGACTCTGCCCGAGCAGGTCGTTGAGGTCGCGGGCGAAGCGCAGCCGCTCCTCGGAGACCGCCAGCAGCGCCCTGGCCTCCTGCCCTTCGTGCCCTTCCTTGGCGACCCGCCACAACCACAGGTTGGCCAGCACGCCGCCGACCGTGAGCCCGGTGAGTATCGTCTGGGCCAGCAGCAGCTCCCACAACAGGCCGGTGATCAGGACCAGGCAGAGGTTGACGAGCACGATCGACCCGGCGGACAACACGACGATGGTGCGTCTGCGCACGAACGGCGCCAGCATCCCCAGCCATGCCGGCAGCGCCCAAATGACCAGGAACGCGCACAGCAGCAGCATGATCACGCCTGTCACGGCCAGGATCGCCGTGGGCCGAGGGCCGTCCCTGACGGCCACCCTGAACGGCCGCGTCCCCAGCACGTTGAAGACCAGGGTCAGGACGGCGGCGGCGATGATCAACATGGGCACGGGAATGCCCGCCTGCCAACGAAGGAACAGGTCGAGATAGGCGAGGGCGGCCGCGAGCAGGACGAGGTCGGTGGAGTAGACGACCACCCAGCGGATCTTGTCGAGTCTCGTCGCGCGCCGGATCACGTGGGGACCGCCGCGCGCAGCACGAACTCTCCGGTCGGCGTCGGCTCCGCCGAGAACGAGCCGCCCGCCGTGACCAGCCGCTCGGACAGGCCGTGCAGGCCGTTGCCGGGGACCGAGGACCGCCCGTTCACGCCGTCGTTGCGCATCTCGAGCACGCCGCCGTCGATCGTGATCGTGCAACGCTCCGCCTTGCTGTGCTTGAGCACGTTGGTGGCGCCTTCCCGCACCGCCCAGGCGAGCAGCGTCCTGGCGGTGGGCGACAGGTCCTCGGCTCTGGCGTCGATCACGCAGCGGGCGCCGGCCGCCTCCAGGGCGGCCCGCACCCCCGACAGCTCCTCGTCGAGGTCGAGGGTCCGGTAGCCGTCGACGGCGAGCCGCACCTCGGCCAGCGACTCCGCGGCCAGGTGGCGCACCTCGGCCATCTCGGCGGCCGCCCGCGCCTCGTCCTTGGTCGCCAGCTTGGCGGCCAGCTCGCTCTTCAGCGTGATGACCGACAGGCTGTGCCCGAGCAGGTCGTGCAGGTCGCGGGCGAAGCGCAGCCGCTCCTCCGACACGGCCAGCCTGGCCTTGGCCTCCTTGCCGTCGTGCGCGTCCCTGATGGCCCACCAGATCCAGCGCCACAGCAGCATGCACCCGATCGTCAGAACGGTGCTGAACACCTCGGGGATCAGGACGCCCGGCCACGCCGCGCCGGTGACGAGGACGACGTAGCCGCTGACCAGGCCGACCACGACCACGCTGAGGCAGACGGTGGCGATCAGCGGCAGGTAGAGCGCGGCCGTCGACAGCCACAGGGCGCTGGCCGCCAGCCAGGTGGGCATGTCCGCCGAATGATTCGGCACGATCAGCATCGCGACCGCTGTGCAGACCCCGGCGATCAGCAGCTTCAGGGTGGGCCGCGGCCGGGCGTCGTAGGCCTCGCTGAGCAGGAAGGGGAACAGGCCGAAGAAGCCGAGCTGGCCGGCCAGGGCGACCGCCGCCTGCAGGGCGCCGATCCTGCCGTTCAGGGCGTGCTGGACGATGACTACCACGAAGACCACGGCCTGGAGTGCCATCGCGGAGTCCATCCAGAGGAGCAGCAGCTTCCTCGCCTTCTGCGGGCGCGTCGCCATGCCACCTCCCTGGGATTCTCAGCCCAAATCCTATATTCAGGTAAGGCCCCGCCAAAGAATCCGCGAAGCGGCCGGCTCCGCGCCGTCGCCGCGCAGCGACAGCCAGGCCAGCCCGTGGCGGGCGGCGTAGGCGGACAGCTTGCGGGCCTCGGTCTCGGTCAGGCCTCGCGCGCGCCCCAGAACCGGCGTGAGGGCGATGCGCCGCCACGCCTCTTCGGGGCCGGCCAGGGCCTGGGCCCGCGCGATCTGCCCGCTGGCGGCCCGTACGCCCGCCGCGATCCCGCGCAGCCGGTCGCCGCCTGGCGGTTCCACGGTGGCCAGCAGGTTGACGGTGTCGATCTCCGCGCCCGCCCGCCGCGTGGTACGCAGCATCGCGACGTCGCTCGCGGCCAGCCCGTACGGCTTCATGGACAGCGTGAAGGTCACCCGCAGGTCGCGCTCCCGCTGCAGGGCGCGGATGGCCTTGGCCCTGCGCAGCACCGTGGCGCCCGCCTCGCCGTCGCGGACCTCGAAGTCGACGGCTCCGGAGCCGAACGCCCCGGCCACCCCGCTGTAGGCGGCGGCGAGAGCGCCCGGCCTGGTGCAGGCGGCGGCCAGCTCCCGGCCGCCGGGACCGCCGAAGACGGGCGTCGCCTCGCCGCTCACCGCCCTCAGCCTGGCGATCCGGCCGGGCAACGGGTCGCCGCCCCGGTCGAGCGCGCCGGTCCACTTCGGTACGCAACCGTCACCGCCGGCGACGAGATGGCCGAGCGCGTAACGGCGCACTCCGGTGCGGCGGGACTCGGCGGGCAGGTCGAAGCGCGGCTCGCGGACGGTGTCGACGAAGCCCACGAACTCGACGGCGGGCCTGGCCGTCACCGTGGGGGCGACCGTGGGAGAGGCGGCGGGGGAGGGC
>NZ_JADOGI010000066.1 GCF_015645445.1 Nonomuraea cypriaca
GGGCTGGACGAGGCACCTCACTGGTGGGGCGGGGCTTGGACGAGGCGTTCCCCCCACTCCAGGCGGGAGCGCAACTCGACCGCGTCGGCGGCCAGGGCGGACACCAGCGTGCCGGTGGTGGCCAGCGGAAGCACCGCGACGCCGGTGGCCACGGCGGCCTCCTTGGCCGACGCGGTGAGGAACGTGGTCCCGACGCAGCGGGCCGTGCCGTAGACCGCAGTGGAGGCGTCGAGGGCGGGGTCGCCGACGGTGTACTCCTGCCGGAGCAGGGGCAGGTCGTCGCGGGTGGCGTCGAAGCGGGCATGGCAGCGGCCGGGCTGTTCGCCGTACCGGCCGAAGACGATCTCCTCGCGCCAGAACACGGTCGCGTCCGACTCCAGCGTGAGGCGTACCAGCAGGCGGTGGTGGCAGCCGGCGGCGAGCACCGTCGGCTCAGGGCCGAAGCGCAGCGTGGCACCCGCGCCCACCCGGGCGGTGACCAGCATCTCGGACTCGCCGTCGCCGGGCAGCACGAGCGTGGCGGCGACCGAGGCCACCTCCAGGGTGGTGCGCGGCGCGATGTCGAGGTCCAGCGCCAGCCGGTCGCCGCCGAGCGGGCCCGCCGCCGTGGAGATGAGGTGAACGGTGTACGGACCCGTCTGGCGCAGCGTCAGCGGTGGCGCCGAGGCCAGGCGGCTGATGAGGGTCCGGCCGTCCGCCGCCGCCGCGGTCGCCACACCAGCCCGTGCCCGCATCAGGAGATGGGTGCCGCGTGCATGTGGGACCAGGCCGCGACCTGCTCCGAGACCCAGGCGGCGACGGTGGCGGCGCCGGGATCCTGCCTGATCGAGGTGAACTGGACCGGCCGGTCGCCCCGTACCGCCGCCGAGTCGCGGGCCATCACGTCCAGGTCGGCGCCCACCATCGGCGCCAAGTCGGTCTTGTTGACGACCAGCAGATCTGCCGTGGTCACTCCGGGGCCGCCCTTGCGCGGCACCTTGTCGCCGCCCGACACGTCCAGCACGAAGATCTGCTTGTCCGCCAGACCCCGGCTGAACGTGGCCGTCAGGTTGTCCCCGCCGCTCTCCACGATCACCAGGTCCAGCGGCCCGAACCGGTACTCTAGGGTCTCCACGGCGTCGAGGTTGGCGGCGATGTCGTCGCGGATGGCGGTGTGGGGGCAGCAGCCGGTCTCGACGGCGAGGATGCGTTCCTCGTCCAGTACGCCTGCCTTGCGCAGGAAGTCGGCGTCCTCGGTGGTGTAGATGTCGTTCGTCACCACGCCCAGCGACATCGTCGGGCCCAGCGTCCTGCACAACGCGGCCACCAGGGCCGTCTTACCGCTGCCCACCGGGCCGCCCACCCCCAGCCGCAGCGCTCTGCCGCGGCCGTCGGGGGTGCGGTGGTGGTCGTCGTGATTGGCGCCCATGTTCGGGGGTCCTCCCTAAGAGACGAACAGCCTGACCTCGGCCAGCGCGTGGCGCTCGGCCAGGAGGTCCAGTGCTGGTGCTGAATATGCGGGCAACGCCGCCCAGCGGGCGGCGTGTGGAGGCGTGCCGGTGCCCGGCCAGGCGTCTACGCGCGTGCCGGTGCCCGGCCGGGTTTCGGTGTCTACGCGCGTGCCGGTGTCGGGCCGGGTTTCGGTGTCTGTGCGCGTGCCGGTGTCGGGCCGGGTTTCGGTGTGGGGCGCGCTGGTGGCTGGCCAGGCTTCGGTGTCTGGGGGCGTGCCGGTGGTTGGCCAGGCTTGCGAGGCCACGGCGTCGAGGTCGGGCGCGAGGTCGGCCAGCAGACCGTGCACGGCGACCGGATCGAGGCCGAGGAGCCGGACCGCCGCCGTGGCCGCTCCGCTGATCGCGTGGTACGCCGCCGCCAGCGCCGCCTCCCCGGGCGTGGCACCGGCCGCGTGCGCCGCCGCTCCGAGCGCGATCGGGTGATGAGGATTCGGTACGGCCGCCGCCAGTTCGTCCAGCACCGCCGACGGCCACACGCGCCGGGCCACCCTGATCAGCAGCCGCCCCTGCGTCCTGGACGCGTCCCGCTGGGCCGGTGAGGCCGTCCTCGCGTCCACCTCGGCGTCGAGCCGCAACCAGTTACGGGCCTCCCCTCCAGCCCCGCCGCCGGCTCCGGCGCTGTCGACGTCGCTGCCGCCGCCGCCCGTGCCGCCGCCGCCCGTGCCGCCGCCGCCCGTGCCGCCGCCGCCCGTGCCGCCGTCGTTCGTGCGGCCGTCGTTCGTGCTGCGGCTGCTCGTGCCGCCGTCGTTCGTGCGGCTGTCGTTGCTGAGGCTGCTGGTGCGGCTGTCGCCCGTGCGGCCTCCGTTCGTGCCGCTGTCGTTCGTGCTGCCGCTGCCGCTGCCGCTGGTGCTGCCACCGCCCGTGCCGCTGCCGTTCATCCCGCCGCTCCTGGCGCCGCCGGTGCTGGCGTAGTTGGTCCCGCCGGTCGTGCCGGCGGGTTGGGTGCGGTCGGCGCCTGCTCGGTCCCTCGTTCCCGCGGCGGCGCAGGCGGCGGCCGTGAGGGCGGCGGCGACCGTGCCTGTGGTGTGCAGGCGGCCGCGCAGGAAGGCGGCCAGCGAGGGGACGTCGTGGACCGCGCCCGACGTGATGGCCTGTTCGGTGGTGCCCGAGTGGGCGTGGCCGCCCGCAGGAAGGCGGGAGTCGGTGAGGAGGAGCAGGCCCGGGTTCATCGGCGGCGCCTCATCAGAAGGCTCATCGGGCGTCTTGTCAGGTGTCGTGTCGGGAGGGTCGTCGGACGTCCCCCCAGGCGTCTCGTCGGGCGTCTTGTCAGGTGTCGCGTTGGGGGGTTGGTCGGGCGTCGTGTCGGGAGCGTTGCCGGGCGTTGTGTTGGGAGGGGCATCGGGGGCTCGTCAGAAGAGGAAGTAGCGTTGGGTCATCGGCAGGGTGGTGGCGGGGGACGGTTCGATCAGGTCGCCGTCGATGCGTACCTCGAAGGTGTCGGGTGCCACGTCGATCCGTGGCAGCGCGTCGTTGAGGGGCATCGCGGACTTGCCGCGCCCGCGTACGTCGGCGACCGGGGCCAGGCGGCGGCGGACGGCCAGCCGGTCGGGGAGGCCGGACTCCAGGGCGAGGGGCGCGACGAAGTGGAGTGAGGTGGCCGCGGCGGTGACCGGTGAGGCGCCGAACATCGGACGCGGGAGCACCGGCTGGGGTGTGGGGATGGAGGCGTTGGCGTCGCCCATCTGGGCCCAGGCCACCACGCCGCCCTTGAGCACCAGGTCCGGCTTGACCCCGAAGAACGCCGGGTCCCAGAGGACGAGGTCGGCGAGCTTGCCCTGCTCGACGGAGCCGACCTCGCCGTCCAACCCATGGGCGATAGCCGGACATATCGTATATTTCGCGATGTATCGCCGTGCGCGGAGATTGTCGGCCGGGCCGTCGCCCAGCGACCCCCGGCGTGCCTTCATCACGTGCGCCGTCTGCCACGTACGGATGATCGTCTCGCCGATCCGGCCCATGGCCTGCGAGTCCGACCCGATCATCGAGATCGCCCCCATGTCGTGCAGGACGTCCTCGGCGGCCATCGTCGACGGCCTGATCCGTGACTCGGCGAACGCCAGGTCCTCGGGGATCGACGGGTTGAGGTGGTGGCAGACCATCAGCATGTCGAGGTGCTCGTCGAGCGTGTTGACGGTGTGCGGCCTGGTGGGGTTGGTTGAGGAGGCCAGGACGTTGGGGTAGGAGGCGACGCGGATGATGTCCGGCGCGTGCCCGCCCCCCGCGCCCTCCGTGTGGTACGCGTGGATCGTCCGGTTCCCGATGGCCTTGAGCGTCGACTCGACGAAGCCGGCCTCGTTCAGCGTGTCGGTGTGGATCGTCACCTGCACCCCGGTGGCGTCGGCCACGGTGAGGCAGGCGTCGATGGCGGCGGGCGTCGTACCCCAGTCCTCGTGCAGCTTGAAGCCGGAGGCCCCGGCCTGGAGCTGCTCGCGCAGGCCGTCGGCGCTGACCGTGTTGCCCTTGCCGAGCAGGGCGAAGTTCAGCGGGTACGCGTCCAGCGACTCCAGCATGCGGCCGAGGTACCAGGTCCCGGTGACGGTCGTCGCCTTGGTGCCCTCGACGGGTCCGGTGCCGCCCCCGACGATTGTGGTGACGCCGGACCCGATCGCCTCGTCGAGCAGCTGCGGGCAGATCAGGTGGACGTGCGAGTCGACGGCCCCGGCGGTGAGGATCTTGCCGTTGCCCGCGAGCACCTCCGTGGACGGTCCGATGACCAGGTCCACGCCGTCCATCGTGTCGGGGTTGCCGGCCTTGCCGATGGCGTGGACGCGGCCGTCGCGGATGCCGACGTCGGCCTTCACCACACCCCAGTGGTCGAGGATGACCGCGCCGGTGATGACCAGGTCGGCCGCGCCCTCGGCCCGGGTGGTCCGCGCCTGGCCCATGGACTCGCGGATGACCTTGCCGCCGCCGAACACCGCCTCGTCGCCCGGCCCGGAGGGTCCCATCGACAGGTCCTCTGTGACCTCGATGAACAGGTCGGTGTCGGCCAGCCTGACCTGGTCTCCGACGGTGGGCCCGTACAGCGCCGCGTACCGGGCCCGGGTGATTTCAGTCATCGAGCGGCCCCGCCCACTCCGGCCGCAGGCCCGGCACCACCCGGTGGCCCGCCAGTGGCACGAGCGTCACGTCGCGTTCCAGGCCGGGCTCGAACCTGATCGCGGTCCCGGCGGGCACGTCGAGGCGCATCCCCCACGCGGCCTTCCTGTCGAACTCCAGCCCGGGGTTCGCCGCCGCGAAGTGGTAGTGCGAGCCCACCTGCACCGGCCGGTCCGCCGTGTTGACCACGCGTACGGTCACCCGCTCGCGCCCGGGGTTGAGCACGAGCGCGCCCTCTGGATGGATGTACTCGCCCGGGATCATGGAATCGGCCTGTGCACGGTGACCAGCTTCGTGCCGTCGGGGAACGTCGCCTCGATCTGCACGCTCTCCAGCATCTCCGGCACGCCCTGCATGACGTCGGCCCGGCTGAGCACCGACCGGCCCGCCTCCATGAGGTCGGCCACAGTGCGCCCGTCCCTGGCCCCTTCCATGAGGAAGGACGCGATGACGGCGGTAGCCTCGGGATGGTTGAGCCGCAGGCCCCTGGCCTGCCGCCCGCGCGCCACTCCGGCGGCGACGTGGATGAGCAGCCGCTCCTGCTCGTGTGAGGTAAGCCGCATGGCCGGACCATAGAAACCGGCCGTTTCCACACTGTTGCCGCACGATGTCGTGTCGGTTTCACACTCCGATGAATTCGGACATGTCAGTTTTTGCGCCTCTGTGAACGTCTGGCAATCGTGTCTTAACACGCCGGATCTTCTGGTGAAATTCCGCGGAGTCACCTTTCTCCCAGTACCGCTTGGCAGGAAGGAATCGCCGTGCGCATATCCCGCCCGATCGTCTCCGCGCTCGTCCTGTTGGCTCTTGCGGCCTGCGGATCCGACGCCCAGCCCGCCGCCGAGCAGAACGAGATCAAGGTCGGGCTCCTCCACTCCCTCAGTGGCACGATGGCGATCAGCGAGGTCACCGTGCGCGACGCCGAACTGCTCGCGATCGAGGAGATCAACAAGGCCGGAGGCGTGCTCGGCAAGAAACTCGTCCCCGTCGTCGAGGACGGCGCCTCCGACTGGCCCACGTTCGCCGAGAAGGCCACCAAGCTGATCAGGCAGGACAAGGTCGCCACCGTCTTCGGCGGCTGGACGTCGGCCAGCAGGAAGGCGATGCTGCCGGTCTTCGAACGCTACAAGGCGCTGCTGTGGTATCCGGTGCAGTACGAGGGGCTGGAGAGCTCGCCGTACATCTTCTACACCGGGGCCACCACCAACCAGCAGATCATCCCCGGCCTCGACTACCTGAAGGAACAGGGCAAGAAGTCGCTGTTCCTGGTCGGCAGCGACTACGTCTTCCCGCGTACCGCGAACAAGATCATCAAGGCGTACGCGGCCGCGAACGGGATGCAGGTCCTCGGCGAGGAGTACACGCCGCTCGGCCACACCGAATACTCCACGCTCGTCAACAAGGTCACGCAGGCCAGGCCTGACGCCGTGTTCAACACCCTGAACGGCGACAGCAACGTGGCCTTCTTCAAGCAGCTCAGGAGCGCGGGCGCCACGGCGGAGAGCATGCCGGTGCTGTCGGTCAGCATCGCCGAGGAGGAGGTCACCGGCATCGGCGTGGACAACATCGCCGGCCAGCCCGTCGCCTGGAACTACTACCAGACCACCGAGACCGCGGCCAACGACGCCTTCGTCAAGGCGTACAAGGCCAAGTACGGGCAGGACAAGGTCACCTCCGACCCCATGGAGGCCGGCTACAACGCCGTCTACCTGTGGGCCGAGGCGGTCAAGAAGGCCGGTACGACCGAGGTCGAGGCCGTGAAGAAGGCCGCGCCCGGCATCGCGCTCGAACGCCCTGAGGGCCTGGTCACCATCGACGGGGAGAACCAGCACATGTACAAGACGGCCCGCATCGGCATCATCCAGCCCGACGGCCTGATCAAGCAGGTGTGGGACTCGGGCGAGCCGATCAAACCCGATCCGTACCTCAAGGGCTACCCGTGGGCGACCGGGCTGGCGACCGGCTGATGACGGCCTTCGTCAACCAGCTCCCCATCGGGCTGTCCATCGGGGCGGTGCTGCTGCTGATCGCGCTCGGGCTGACGTTCACGTTCGGGCAGATGGGCGTGATCAACATGGCGCACGGCGAGTTCATCATGGCGGGGGCGTACACCGCGTTCCTGCTGCAGGACATGGTGCTCGCGCTGCCGGCGGCGTTCGTGGTGGCCGGTGTCATGGGGCTGATCCTGGAGCGGGCCGCCGTCAGGCACTTCTACGGCAGGCCGCTGGACACGCTGCTGCTCACCTGGGGCGTGAGCCTGGTGCTGCAGCAGCTCGCCCGCGACCTGTTCGGGGCGCCGAACGTGCAGGTGGCCGCCCCCTCCTGGCTGGCGGGAGGGGTGGGGATCCTGCCGTACAACCGGCTGTTCATCATGGGGCTCGCGGTGGCCGGCGTGGTGGCGATCTGGGCGTACCTCAACCGCACCGGGCTCGGCCGCAGGACGCAGGCCGTGGTGCAGAACCGGCAGCTCGCCGCGACCAGCGGGATCGACACCGGCCGGGTGGACATGCTGACGTTCTTCATCGGCTCGGGCCTCGCGGGCGTGGCCGGGGTGGCGCTGACGCTCATCGGGCCCGTCGGGCCGGCGCTCGGGACGTACTACATCGTGGACGCGTTCCTCGTCGTCGTGGCCGGCGGGCTGGGGCAACTGCGCGGCGCGGTGCTCGCGGCCGTCGGACTCGGGCTGCTGAACTCCTACGCCGAGTTCTGGTCGGACGCCTCGCTCGCGAAGGTGATCGTGTTCGCCGTCATCATCGCCTTCCTGCAGGTACGGCCGCAGGGCATGTTCGTGCTGAGGTCGAGGGTGCTCACATGATCAAGAGACAGCTGCCCCTGATCAAGAGACACGTGCCCTTCGCGGCCATCGCCGTGATCGCCCTGGTGGCCGCGCCGCTGCTGCTCGAACCCTTCCGCCTGGGGCTGCTGGCCAAATACCTGTGCTACGCCATCGTCGCGCTCGGCATCGGGCTGGCCTGGGGCCAGGGCGGCATGCTCACGCTCGGCCAGGGCGTGTTCTTCGGGCTCGGCGGCTACTCGATGGCGATGTACCTCAAGCTGACCGAGGGCGGCGGGCTGCCCGACTTCATGGTGTGGAGCGGGGTCGAGGAGCTGCCCGCCCTCTGGGTGCCGTTCGCGAACCCCGTCTTCGCCATCGGGATGGCCGTCCTCGGGCCCGTGGCGCTCGCGCTGATCCTGGGCCTGCTCGTGTTCAGGCAGCGCGTACGCGGCGCGTACTTCGCCATCCTCACCCAGGCGCTGGCCGCCGCCATGGTCATCCTGCTGGTCGGCCAGCAGGGCCTGACCGGCGGCACCAACGGCATGACCAACTTCTTCGACCTGTTCGGCCAGGACCTGGCCGAGGACTCCACGCAGCGGGGCCTGTACCTGGTGGTGGCCTTCGTACTGGGGATCCTGTACCTCGCCACCCGGCAGCTCGTGAACAGCAGGTACGGCCGGCTGCTCGTCGCCGTCAGGGACGGCGAGGACCGGGTGCGCTTCCTCGGCTACGACCCGGCTCTGGTCAAGACCATCACCTTCGCCGCGTCGGCGGGCATGGCGGGGCTTGCGGGAGCGCTGTTCGTGCCGGTCGTCGGCATCTTCTCGCCCGCGCTCCTGGGCGTGGTCCCATCGCTCGAACTGGTCGTCGCGGTGGCCGTGGGCGGGCGGCACGCGCTGGCCGGGGCCGTGCTGGGCGCGGTCCTCATGGGCTATGCGAAGACGGCGTTCAGCGAGCAGTTCGCCGACGGCTGGCTCTACCTCCAGGGGGCGCTGTTCATCCTGGTCATGACTCTCGCCCCGAAGGGGATCATCGGCATGGCAGGGAGGTTGCGACGTGCTCGAGCTACGTGACGTCCAGGTGGTGTTCGACGGCTTCCGCGCGCTCGACGGCGTGGACCTGACCGTGCCCGAGGGGGAGCTGCGCTTCCTGATCGGGCCCAACGGCGCGGGCAAGACCACGCTGATCGACGTGATCACCGGGCTGACCAGGCCGGCGTCGGGCAGCGTCAGGTTCGGCGGCGACGACCTGGTGGGCAGGAAGGAGCACCAGATCGTCCGGCTCGGCGTCGGCCGTACCTTCCAGACCTCGGTGGTGTTCGAGGAGCTCACCGTCCTGGAGAACCTCGACCTCGCGGCCAGCTTCCGCAAGCCGCTGTGGTCGCTGACCAGGCGGCGCAAGGGCGTGTCGGAGGCCGTCGAGGAGGCGCTGGCCAGGACGGGACTCGAAGAGCTCGCCGGGAGTTCAGCCGGCGTTCTCTCCCACGGTCAGCGCCAGTGGCTGGAGATCGGGATGCTGCTGGCGCAGCGGCCCAGGCTGCTGCTCCTGGACGAGCCGGTGGCGGGCATGTCCAAGGACGAACGCGAGCGTACCGGCGAGCTGCTCACCCAGATCGCCGACGACCACACGGTGATCGTGGTGGAGCACGACATGGATTTCCTGCGGCGGCACGCCTCGAAGGTGACCGTGCTGCACGAGGGCAAGGTCCTCGTGGAGGGGTCGGTCGAGCAGGTCAGCGCCGACCCCCGGGTGCAGGAGGTTTACCTGGGGAGGAGACAGGATGCTGTCGGTAACCGGCCTTGAGTCCGGCTATGGGAGGGCGCGCGTGCTGTTCGGGGTCTCGCTGGAGGTCGAGCCCGGACAGCTCGTGTGCGTCATGGGACGGAACGGCGTGGGCAAGACCACGCTGCTCAACACCGTCATGGGCGTCCTGCCCGCGACGGCGGGCACGGTCACGTTCGACGGGCGCGACATCACCAGGCTCAAGCCGCACGAACGCGTGAGGCTCGGCATGGGGTACGTCCCCCAGGGCCACCAGTGCTTCCCCCAGCTGTCCGTCATGGGCAACCTGCTGGTGACCGTGGAGGCCGCCAAGCAGCCCAAGGAGGCCATCGACGAGGCGTTGGAGATCTTCCCCGCGCTGCGGTCGTTGCTCAAGCGGAGCGCCGGGCACCTGTCCGGCGGCCAGCAGCAACAGCTGGCCATGGCCCGCGCCCTGGTGACCAAGCCGAGAATGCTCATCCTCGACGAGCCGACCGAGGGCATCCAGCCGTCGATCATCCTGGAGATCGAGTCGGCCATCGAGCGACTGCACGCCTCCGGGCTGGCGGTGCTGCTCGTGGAGCAGTACCTGGACATCGCGCTGCGGCTGGCCGACAGGTTCCTCATCCTCGACGGCGGTCACGTCGTACGCACCGGGGAAGCCGAGGACCTGCACCGCGAGGACGTCCGCCGACTCCTGGCGGTCTGAACGGCCGATCGTCAGGACGTCAGGCTTCTGGCGGTCTGAAGGGTCGATCGTCGGGACGTCCGCAGGCTTCTGGCGGTCTGACCGGCCGATCGTCAGGACGTCCAGGCGCGGGCCGTCCTGATGATCTCCTCCAGGTGGTCGCTGTGGGCGCCGTGCCAGTAGACCTGCCCGCACCGGCCGCACCGGCCGTACGCGTCGTAGTTGCGCCGCGTCCCCGACTCCAGCATGGGCTCGACCTCGTGCTTGGACACGGTCTCCAGCTCGCCGTTGCACGCCGTGCAGCGGGTCCACGGGCGCAGCGGCGGGGCGAAGCGTTCGAGCAGGTCGCGGAGCTGGTCGGCGGGGCGCGAGCCGTGCACGTACGCGCCCAGCCACAGGGCGCGGCGGCGCAGCAGGCCGCGGTCCTGGGTGAGCAGCACCCGATGCTCCTCGTTGGCCTGCGCCACCAGCGCCGGGTCGTCCATGTCGTTGTGGTACGCGGCGTCGATGCCGAGCAGCCGCAGCCGCCTGGCCAGCGTGCCCAGGTGCACGTCCAGCAGGAAGCGCGGCTCCTCGGGCAACTGCTGCGGCCGGTGCACCGGGTGGATCTCCGCCACGTCGCCGGGGGCGAGCTGGTAGGAGGGCGAGACGCCGCGGCCGCTCACGATCATCGGGCCGACCTCGGTCAGTGGGATGCCCATCGACTCGACGTGGTGGCCGAGCGTGGAGGTGCCGTCGGGGACGACTTCCAGCCACTCCTGGCGGCGGTTCACCGGCAGGAACATCCTCAGCTCCGAGGCGATGCGGACACGTGTGCTCACAAGGTCCATTCTGTGGCACCGGATAACGTGAATTCATGCCGATCAGCCGCCGAACCTTCCTCGGGCTCGCCGCACTGGCCGCGGGGTGCTCGGCGGGCGGGTACGGGCAGGCCCCGGTACGGCTCGCGACGGGCCTGGCCGGCGGGCCGTACGGGCAGCTCGGGGACCGGCTCGCGGAGGAGTTGCGGCGTGACGGGCTCGGCGTCCGGGTGATCGAGACGGCCGCCAGTGTGCAGAACCTCACGATGATGACCGACGGGCGGGCCGACGTCGGGTTCGCACTGGCCGACAGCGCCGACGACGCGGTACGCGTACGCCACCAGCCGGTGTCGGCGCTGGCCAGGATGTACATGAACTACGTCCATCTGGTCGTCGGCGCAGGTTCGCGGATCGGCGAGGTCGGGGACCTGGCGGGGCGGGCGGTGTCCATCGGGGCCGAGGGTTCGGGCACGGCGGTGACCGCGACCCGCGTGCTGGCCGCCGCGGCGCCCGCGAGCCCGCCCGAGGCCGTCAGGCTGGGGCTGGACGCCTCGATCAAGGCGCTGCGTGACGGCGAGGTGGAGGCGTTCTTCTGGTCGGGCGGCGTGCCCACACCCGCGCTCGCCGCGCTCTCCGGCATCCGGCTCGTGCCGCTCGAACCGCTGGTGGCGGTGCTGCGGCGGCGGTTCGGCACGGTGTACGAGCACGCGTCCGTCCCATCGGGCGTGTACGGCGGCGCGCGACCCGTACCGACCGTGGGCACCCCCAGCTATCTGATGTGCCGGACCTCGCTTCCCGATGAGCCCGCCTACACGATCACGGAAACGCTCTTCCGTGCCCGCGACCGCCTCCAGGCCCCGTCGGCCCCCGGCGGCCTCCTCGACAAGCGCTACGCCATCGGGACCGGCAACGTGCCGCTCCACCC
The DNA here is from genome assembly GCF_015645445.1 of Nonomuraea cypriaca. Taxonomy (GTDB): domain Bacteria; phylum Actinomycetota; class Actinomycetes; order Streptosporangiales; family Streptosporangiaceae; genus Nonomuraea; species Nonomuraea cypriaca. Next base: position 11,540 of record NZ_JADOGI010000066.1, read on the forward strand.
GGGCGCCGCCCGCTACTACCGCTCCGTCTACGCCTGACCCGAAACCTGGACCGCTACGGCCGGATCAGACACCTGGACCCGCTACGGCCGATCAGGAACCGGACCCCCTACGGCTGACCCGGATCCCGGACCAGCTACGGCCGATCGGGATCGCGGACCCGGGCGGGTTTCGGCTACGGCTGCGCCGGAGCCTGGGCGGGCAGGCGTAGTTCGACGACGAGTCCGTGGGGTTCGGCGGGGAGCAGGGTCAGGGCGGCACCGCACGCCCTGGCCAGTTCGGCGGCGATGGCCAGGCCGAGGCCGCTGCCCGGCACGTTGGCATGCGTTCCCGACCGCCAGAACCGTCCCAGCGCCTCGGCCCGCTCCTCCTCGCCCAGCCCAGGACCGTCGTCGGCCACCCGCAGCACCCCGTCCGCCAGGGTGACCGTCACCGTGCCGCCGTCGGGGACGAACTTCTGGGCGTTGTCGAGGGCGATGTCGGCGACCCTGGCCGCCGCCTCCGGCACGACAGATATTTCGGAAATGTCGGTCATGAGGTGGACGCCTCTGGCCGCGTACACCTCCCGCCACGCCGCCAGCCGGGGCGCGAGCGGGATCTCCTTGTCCCCCTCGGCCCCCGCCTCCACCTTGGCCAGCGTCAGCAGGTCCGCCACCAGCAGCGTCAGCCGGTCGAGCTCCGCCAGCGCCTCGTCGTACTCGGCCGTGCCCTCGGCGCGAAGGTGCGGCTCCAGGTTCTCCAGGCGCAGGCCCAGCACGGTGAGCGGGGTGCGCAGCTCGTGCGACGCGTCCGCCACGAACGCCCGCTGCCGCTCCATCGCGTTCGAGACCGCGTCGGCCATCGTGTTGAAGCGCTCCTCCAGCCGCCGCAACTCCGAGGGGCCCGCGCCGGGCCGCGCCCGAGCATCCAGCCGCCCCTGGGCGATGGCCTGGGTGGTGCGGTCCAGCTCGACGACCGGGCGCAGGATCCAGTGGGCCAGCCGCCTGGCCGCCAGCGCCGAGTAGGCCAGTGCGACCAGCGCGCCGAGCGCCAGGGATCCCCAGACCAGCGACACGTCCAGCCTGGCCTGCTCGGTGGGCGTCTCCAGCAGGACCACGCCGGACAACTGCGCGTCGCGGCCGGCCGGCTCTGCCAGCAGCACCCGCGACGGGCCGAACGGGGTGATCGTGGGCAATTCCTCGGTGGTGCGGCCGGACAACGCCAGGCGTACCGCGTCGTGGTCGTCGGCCTCGAAACGGCCGGCGGTGGCGCGTACGGAACCGTCCCTGTCGCGTACGCGTACGGCGGCGTCGTACAGGCCGGCGTAGCGGGTGATCTCGGCGAGCAACCCCGTGCGGTCGTCCTCGCGCGCGGCCTGGTCGGCCAGCTCCGCGAAGCGGGTGGCGTCGGCGCGGCGGTCGAGGAGCAGGCGGTTCGTGCGGTGGGAGGCGTAGGCCAGGCCGAGCGGCACGGCCAGCGCCGCGATCAGGAAGACGATCAGCGTGGTGAACGTGACCACCAGCCGTGAGTTCACGTGGTGGAGCCCAGCCGGTAGCCGGTGCCGCGCAGCGTCTCCACGAGCCCGGGACGGCCCGTCTTCGAGCGCAGCCCGGCCACGTGCACGTCCAGCGACCGGGACGCCGACAGCAGCGGGTCGCCCCAGACCTCGTCGAGGATCTCCTCCCGGCCGCGCACCACGCCGGGCTCGCGGGCCAGCAGCGCCAGCACGTCGAACTCCCGCCTGGTCAGCGTCACCGGCTCGCCGGCCACCGTGACCTGCCTGGACGAGAGGTCGATGCGGACGTCCCCGACGCTCACCACTTCGTCGCGCCGCGGCCGCGGCCGGGTGCCGCGCCGCACCACCGCCTCCATGCGCGCCATCAGCTCGACCGTGCGGAACGGCTTGATCAGGTAGTCGTCGGCCCCGGAACGCAGGCCGCGCAGCACCTCGCGCTCCTCCGTGCGGGCCGTCACCACGATGAGCGGCACCGCCGACACCCGGCGCAGGCGGCGCAGCACGTCGAGCCCGTCCAGGTCGGGCAGGCCCAGGTCGAGCAGGACGAAGTCGGCGCCACCCGCCAGGCGGAGGGCGTCGACGGCCAGCCCGGCACGGGTGACCTGATGGCCGTGCCGGGTGAGGGCCGTGGTGAGCGCGGAGGCGAGCCGATCGTCGTCCTCGACCAGGAGAACCCGCATGACGCCAGGTTAGACGTGCTCCGGCACCGAATCCTCCCTGGCCCGCTCGGCGCGGGAGAGCGCGGCGTCCCTGGTCTCGCGCATGGTGAGGTACACGACGAGCGACACCGCGGCGCAGCCGGAGACGTACCAGAAGTAGCCGGACTCGATGCCGGTGTCCTTGAACCACAGCGCCACGTACTCGGCGGTGCCGCCGAAGAGGGCGTTCGCGATCGCGTAGGGGAGGGCCACGCCGAGGGCACGCACGTGCGTGGGGAAGAGCTCGGCCTTCACCACGGCGTTGATCGAGGTGTAACCGGTGACGATGATCAGGCCGGTGAGCGAGAGCACGAGCGCGCCGCCGAACCCGCCGGCCCCGCCCAGCGCCGTCATCAGCGGCACCGTGCCGAGCATCGACCCCAGCCCGAACGTGACCAGCAACGGCCTGCGCCCGATCCGGTCCGACAGCGCCCCGGCCAGCGGCTGGACGCACATGAAGATGAACAGCGCGCAGAAGCTCACCAGCGTGGCCGTCTCCTTGGGCAGGCCCGCCGAGTTCGAGAGGTATTTGGTGAGGTACGTCGTGTATGTGTAGTACGCGACCGTGCCGCCCATGGTCAGCGCGATGACCAGCAGCGCTTCCTTCCTGTGGTCGAGCAACCCCTTGATCGTGCCGCGCCGGTCCTGCTCGTCCGCCCGCTCCTCCTCGCCGTACGCCTCCGTCTCCAGGAGGTTGCGGCGCAGGTAGAACACGACCGCGGCGGCCAGCGCCCCCACCACGAACGGGATGCGCCAGCCGTAGGAGCCGAGTGCCTCGGTGGACATCGAGTTCTGCAGGATGATCTGCAGACCGAGGCCGACGAGCTGGCCGGCGGTCATGGAGACGTACTGGAAGCTGGAGGCGAAGCCGCGGCGGCCGCGCGGGGTGGCCTCGGTGAGGTAGGTGGCGCTGGCCGCGTACTCACCGCCGACCGACAGGCCCTGCAGGAGGCGCGCCACCACCAGCACCAGCGCGCCGAAGTAGCCGACCGTCTCGTACGTCGGCGCGATCGCGATCAGCAGGGCGCTGGCCGACATCAGCGTGACGGTGAGCGTGAGCGCGGCCTTGCGGCCCTTCCTGTCGGCGTAGCGGCCGAGCAGCCAGCCGCCGAGCGGGCGCATGAAGAAGCCGACGGCGAAGATGGCCGCGGTGTTGAGCAGCTTCGCGGTGTCGTCGCCCTCAGGGAAGAAGGCCGCCGCGAAGTAGACGGCGAAACTGCTGTAGACAAACCAGTCGTACCACTCGACCAGGTTGCCGACGGAACCGCCGACCACCGCTTTCCACGGCACGCGTGCCTTGCTCACAGAGAACCTCCTGGGGGGATCAGGTGCAGGTCAGAGCATCTCCGCAGAAGGTTGTCCGGACAAGGGAGGCAGGCTGGATCTAACCTCCGCTTAACATGACGTCTTACGCGGCCGTAACGTCACCGCAACGGGGGATTGGCATTCTTGACCCTTTCGAGTGCCAGCTCGGCCCACCACTGGCCGGCCTGCGGGGACACGACGCCCCGCTCCGGGTCCTTCTGGCCCGCGGTGCCGCGCGGGCATCTGCCGCTGGAGACGCCCGGCCTGGCGATCCACAGGTACGCGTCCGCCAGCTCCTCGCCGGTGACGGTCGTCGGCCGGTCGCCCACGCCCCTGCCGGGAGGGTTGCACCAAGCTTGCGGGTCCGGGTATTTCCGCGTCGGGGCCCACGAACCCTGCCCGTTCCTGCTGGTGTCGACGACGAAGTGCGGCATCCTGGCCGGGTCCGCGCTCACCTCCGCCGGGCAGCCCTTCCTGCCCGTGGCGAGCCGGACGCCGACGCAGGCGGACAGCTTCCTGGCGTACTCGACGCTGTTCTCGGTGCGCTGGTAGCCGGCCGTGTTGACGAAGAACCCGTCGGCCCGGTCGACCCCCGCCCCGATCAGCCGCTCCGCCATGATCTCGGTGCCCGGCCAGAAGTCCTGACTGCCGTCGAGGTAGACGGCCGTGCCGGGGTTCGCCTTGAGAGTCTGTACGGCCTCGCGCAGGCCCTGGTAGCGCTGCGCGGGCGAGCCCCGCATAGCGCAGTCCTTGGAGCCGGGGATTTTGACCAGGCTGCCCGGTTCGAGGATGACCACGGCCGGCGCGTCGCCGATCCGGCCGGCTATCCCCTTGATCCACTCCTGGTACGCGGCCATGTCGGCCGCGCCGACGGGCAGGCAGCCGCTGCCCGGCATGTAGTTGACCAGGAACACCGGCACGCCGCCCGCCCGCCTGGCCGCTCTGATCGTGGCGTCCACCTTGGACTGGACCTCGGGCTGGCCGAGGCGGATGGCGTGGGGGACTGCGGCCAGCTTCCGCATCAACTCGGCGTCCGCGGGGCGGTCGTCCGCCCAGAGGCCGGCCTGCCGGCTCGCGCCGGGCTCGGGTGGGGCGTAGAAGGGGACGTTGTCCCGGGCCCGCAGCGGGTTGCCCGTCGCCGCGCCGGTCGCCGGGGTTCCTGCCTCTGACGGGGAGCTCTGCCCTCGCCACGCGAGCACCGCCGACCCGCCCGCCACCGCCACGACCAGTGCCGCCGCCGCTGCCAGCAGCTTTCCGCGCCGCCCAGCCGGCCGCGTCCCTTCGTCGGCGGGCGCCGCGTCCGCTCGGCCCGCATGTGCCGACACGCCGGTCGGCGAGCTCGCGTCAGGGACGACCGTGGGCGGGGTCGAGGTGCTCAAGTGATCCATGAGCTCCTGGGCCGTGGGCCGGGCGGCCGGGTCCTTGGCCAGGGCCGCCAGAACCAGATCGCGCAGGGACCCGGACAGGCCGCGCACGTCCGGCGGGTGGTTGACGATGCGCAACAGGACCGCGGGCACCGAGCCCGTGCCGAACGGCGGTACGCCGCTCGCGGCGAAGGCGACGGTGCAGCCCCACGCGAAGATGTCCGAGGCCGGACCGACCTCGCCGCCCGACACATGCTCAGGCGACATGTACGACGGCGTCCCCACGATCGTGCTGCTCATATCCGAGCCGGTCAGGTGCGCGATCCCGAAGTCGATGACCTTGGGACCCACCTGGGACAGCAGCACGTTGGATGGCTTGAGGTCGCGGTGCACGACCCCGGCCCCGTGGATGGCCCGCAACGCCATCGCCATCGAGGCCGCAAGTCCGTCGAGCGCCGACCCCTTCAGCGGCCCAGACTCGCGCACGGCCGCGCCCAGACTGGGCCCCTCGACGTATTCGGTGACCAGATAGGCCATCTCGCCCTGGACATCGGCGTCGAGCACTGGGGCGGTGCAGAACCTGGCCACGCGCTTGGCGGCCGCCACCTCGCGGGCGAAGCGCCGCCTGAAGCCGGCGTCCGCGTCCATCCTGGCGTGGATCAGCTTGACCGCCACCCGCGTGCCCTCCGGGTCCCGGCCCAGGTAGACGACGCCCATCCCGCCTTCGCCCAGCCGACCCAGGAGGGTGTATTGCCCCACCTGCCCCGGGTCCCCGTCTCTCAACGTCTCCAAGGTCATATCCCGCCAGGTTAGCTCCCGCCCCGGCGGCGTTCCATTCCCGGGCCATTCCTAGATCGCCAGCCGCCACTCGTTCCATTCGTCGAAGAGCTCGAAGCCCATGGCGTCGTTGATGGCGAGCATGTGGGTGTTGGAGGTGGCGTTCCAGGTCTGGATCCGGTCGATGTGCGGCTCCCGCTCCCGCAGCCAGAACAGGTTGCTCAGCTTCATCAGCAGGCCCAGGCGGTGGCCGCGGTGCTCGGGCAGCACCGTCGTGTCCGCCTGGCGACCCCAGCCGTCGGAGCGGCCGGCGGTGACGTATATGCGCGTGTATCCGGCAGGTTCGCCGTTGGAGTCGCGCCGGGCGATGATGGTGTAGCAGGACTGGCCGCTCGACGGGATGCCCTCCTCGCGGGCGCGAAGGCGTTCGACGTCCCAGTTCATGTCCTCGACGTCGCCGTCGCGCGGGGCGTCGTTCATGCCGTTCATGATCGTGGCGAGGTCGGGCAGCAACTCGGGACGTGTCGGGCCGATCCAGCGCTCCAGGGAGTAGCCCGAGACCTCGGGGAGCATCCGCTCCAGCGCCTCCCAGCCGGCCTTGCGCAGGTCGAGCGTGCGGCGGGCCTCGACGAGCGAGACCTTCAGCCCGCGCGCTCGCGCGAAGCGGGCGCCCGCCCCTGTGGCGGGCGTCTGGGTCAGCAGCAGCCGCCGTCCATGGGCACGCAACCGGTCGCGTACGTGCTCAAGCAGCGCCGAGCCGAGCCCCCTGCCGCGCCGCTCCGGCCGGACCACGAGCGGGAACATCCCCGCCATGTGCGTGTTGTCGAGCCGGGGGAGCGACAGGCCGTAGCCGCCCACGACCGCGCCGTCCTCGACCGCCGCCCAGAGTTCGGCTCCCGCGCCTGGGTCGTCCCTGCACACCTCGTGGCGGAAGCGGGGGAGCGACAACTGGGGGCCGGGGTCGTCGCCGGAGGCGGCCAGGTAGGCATCGTGGAGGCCCGCGAGCAGGCCGTCCGCCTGGTCGAGGCCGATGGGCTGGATCCGCATGCGCCCAGCAAAGCGCACCAGAACGGCCGGGGCGACCGAATTTCACCGCCGGTGGTCTGGCCGCCTCGTTCACTGGCGGTAGTTCTGCACCTCGCCTGCCGAACGGGCGGTGGCATCGTCGGGGTTCTCGCCCGCCTTTCGCCTGGCCCGGCGCTGCCTGAGCAGGTCCCAGCACTGGTCGAGGGCGGTCTCCAACTCCTTGATCCGCGCGTGCTCCTCCTCCGAGGCCACTTCGCCGGCCGTCAGCCGGTCGCGCAACTCGTGCTCCTCGTTGACCAGATCGCTGATCCTGCTGAGAATCTCGTCGTCCCGCATGACAAAGACTCTAATCACTGCGTGATAGAACACGCCCTATGTCTGGTATCGCACTCGTAAGGAAGCCCGGCCCGCGGATCTCCGAGGGCATCGTCACCCATCTCGAGCGCGAACCGGTCGATCACGAACGGGCGCTCGCACAGCACGACGCCTACGTCCAGGCGCTGGCGGAGAGCGGGTGGCGGCCCGTGTACGTACCGGCGGCGGACGAGTTGCCCGACGCGCCGTTCGTGGAGGACACGGTGGTGGTGTCGGGGCGCCTGGCCGTGCTGACGCGGCCAGGGGCGCCGGAACGACGGCCCGAGGTGGAGTCCGTGGCCTCGGCCGTACGGGAGCTGGGGCTCAAGGTGGTGCGGATCACCCGGCCCGGCACGCTCGACGGCGGCGACGTCCTGCAGGCCGGGCTCACGGTGTACGTGGGCAGGTCGGCCCGTACCAACGGCGCCGGGATCGGCCGGCTCACGGCCCTGCTGCCGGAACGCCGGATCGTGCCCGTGGACCTGTCCGGCGTGCTGCACCTGAAGTCGGGGGTGACGGCGCTGCCCGACGGGACGCTCATCGGCGATCCCGCGCATGTGGACCTGCCCGGGCTGCTGGTGCCGCCGGAGGAGGAGGGGTCGCACGTGGTGCCGGTGGGCGGCGACCGTGTCCTGATGGCCGCCTCCGCGCCGCAGACCGCCACCATGCTCGAACAGCGCGGTTTTATCGTGACGAGAGTTGATATTTCGGAGTTTGAGAAGCTGGAAGGCTGCGTGACCTGCCTCAGCGTCCTCATCCCGGATTGACGACCCGCACGCAGTCCCTCGTACCGGACCCGCACCTCGCCCCGCGCATCGGACCTCTCACGATGCCCCCGGGAGGCTGGGCCTCTCACGATGTGAGACCCAGGACGGCTCATCGCGAGACGTCTGGTAGCGTGCATGACATGCTGCGCGGACTGCTTCTTAGCTGCCGCGGCGGGGGCCTCTGAGGCCGGCTCCCTCGCCGCGGAGCCAGTCGTGCGCGTCGGCCGCTTTCCTGGGAAAGACCGACGAGGAGCATCCGACATGACCGCTCAGCAGCCCAGTTCCATGCCGATCCATCGCTATGAGGCCTATCAGCCGGTCCGGCTGACCGACCGCACCTGGCCCGACCAGGTCGTCACCAAGGCGCCCCGCTGGTGCGCGGTGGACCTGCGCGACGGCAACCAGGCCCTGATCGACCCGATGGACGCCCACCGCAAGCTCCAGATGTTCGAGCTGCTGGTACGCATGGGTTACAAGGAGATCGAGGTAGGGTTCCCGGCCGCCTCGCAGACCGACTTCGACTTCATCCGCCAGATCATCGAAGAGGGCCGCATCCCGGACGACGTCGTCATCCAGGTGCTGACCCAGGCCAGGCCGGAGCTGATCGAGCGGACCTTCGAGTCGATCGAGGGCGCCGAGCAGGCCATCGTCCACCTCTACAACTCCACCTCCACCCTGCAGCGCCGGGTCGTGTTCGGTCTGGACAAGGACGGCATCACGGCCATCGCGGTCGAGGGCGCCAAGCTGGTCAAGAAGCTCGCCGACGCGAGCGACGTGGACGTACGCTTCCAGTATTCCCCGGAGTCGTTCACCGGCACCGAGCTGGAATACGCCGTCGAGGTGTGCGACGCGGTCAACGAGGTGTGGCAGCCCACCCCCGACCGCAAGGTCATCGTCAACCTGCCCGCCACGGTCGAGATGGCCACGCCCAACGTCTACGCCGACCAGATCGAGTGGATGCACCGCAACCTCAAGCACCGCGACTCCATCATCCTGTCGCTGCACCCGCACAACGACCGCGGCAGCGCCGTGGCCGCCGCCGAGCTGGGCTACCTGGCCGGCGCCGACCGCATCGAGGGCTGCCTGTTCGGCAACGGCGAGCGTACCGGCAACGTATGCCTGGTCACCCTGGGGATGAACCTGTTCTCCCAGGGCGTCGACCCCGAGATCGACTTCAGTGACATCGACGAGGTCCGCCGCGTCACCGAATACTGCAACCAGCTGCCCGTGCACCCGCGACACCCGTGGGGCGGCGAGCTGGTCTACACCGCCTTCTCCGGCTCCCACCAGGACGCCATCAAGAAGGGCTTCGAGCATCTCGAGAAGGACGCCGCCGCCGCGGGCGTGCCGGTGGACGACTTCACCTGGGCGGTGCCCTACCTGCCGATCGACCCGAAGGACATCGGCCGCAGCTACGAGGCCGTCATCCGGGTCAACAGCCAGTCGGGCAAGGGCGGGGTCGCGTACATCATGAAGGCCGACCACCAGCTCGACCTGCCGCGGCGGCTGCAGATCGAGTTCTCCAAGGTGGTGCAGGCCCGTACCGACAGCGAGGGCGGCGAGATCAGCCCGGCCGCGATGTACGGCATCTTCCGCGACGAATACCTCCCCAACCCGGCGAACCGCTGGGGCCGCCTGAGCCTCATGGCCCACCGCCACGAGTCCACGGTGGACGACAAGGACCGCATCAGCGCCGACGTCCGCCTCGACGGCGAGATCCGCGAGATCGCCGGCACGGGCAACGGCCCGATCTCGGCCTTCATCGACGCCATGACGGGCGTGGGGGTCCGGGTGCGCGTCCTCGACTACGTGGAGCACGCGATGAGCGCCGGCACCGACGCCAAGGCCGCCTCCTACCTGGAGTGCGAAGTGGACGGCAAGGTGCTGTGGGGCGTCGGCGTGGACGCCAACGCCACCACCGCCTCCCTCAAGGCCATCATCTCCGCAATCAACCGCGCCTCCCACTGACCCTGCTTGGCATGACGCCCTGGCGCGTTCGGTCCCCTGTTGAGGAAGATCGCGCCAAGGCACAGCGCGAGGATTGGATCTGGCCACGTCATACCGTGAGATCTTTATACAATAAAATGTATGAGCGAGCTGTATGACGTCGAGTTGGAACCGGAGGTGGTCTCCTGGCTCGACGCGCTGGCCAAGGTCGACTACGCCAAAGTAAATGCCCTTGTCGGCAGGCTTGCCGCCGAGGCGGAGACGCTAGACGAACCGTACTCCAAGCACCTGCGAGGCAAGGTGCGTGAGCTGAGGTTGACGTTGTCACGCCGCCAGGCACGCATCACGTACTGGCTGGCCTCCGACCGTCGGGTTGTGTTGCTGACCGCCTTCTACAAGACAAGACGCAGGGAGACGATGCAGGTCGACCGAGCGGAGCGGGTACAAATAGCCTGTGAAAGTAGTCATGGTCCGGCGCGCCAGGCGTACCACAGAGAATTCAAGGAGGAGCTGTGAGCGGGCACAGTAAGTGGCAGACAACCCGGCATCGTCGGCTCGCTGGTGAGATGAATGACCCCGAGTACGCCAGGTTTTACGAAGAAGCTGAGGCTGAGCAGCGGCTTGGCCAGCTTGTCTACGACCGGCGCGTCGCTCTTGGTCTGTCACAGGCGGAGTTGGCCGAGCGTGCGGGGATGACACAACCGCAGGTGTCCCGTTTGGAGACGGGAGGTGGCAACATCACCGTGGCGTCACTCGGGCGGTTGGCCGCTGCGCTGGACGCGGATCTGACCATCGGGTTCATGCCCCACCAAGCTGCCTGACATGGACCGGCGAGGGCTGCACGGGCAATGGCCCGATCTCTGCGTTCATTGACGCCATCACGAGGTGGGCTTCCAGGTGCGTGTCCTCGACTACGTTGAGCACGCGGTGAGCGCCGGCACCGACGCCAAGGCCGCCTCCTACCTGGAGTGCGAAGTGGACGGCAAGGTGCTGTGGGGCGTCGGCGTGGACGCCAACGCCACCACCGCCTCCCTCAAGGCCATCATCTCCGCAGTCAACCGCGCCTCCCGCTGACCTCCTACACCCGAGCCCTCGGTCATGGGGACTCAGGGCTCTTACCTTCCGGGAGTGCAGTCGTACACCTCGCCGTAGCGTTTCTGCGCGATACGCATGAGCTCGATCAAATCCTTGATCCCATCCCTGCCCTTCGCAACCTGTGGCAGGTAGATATCGATCATTCGGTCTCTGCCGCCGCAGCCGAACTTGGCGCTCACTCGGTACGGCTGGTCGGCGAACGGGGCACTCCGCACGTATGCGGCCATGCCATCACCAAGGTCAGGAGGAAGGGCGACTCCGCCGTGCTGCCTGTAGAGCGGACGCCTGTCCTCATCCATGAGGAAGTCCATGTGCTCACGAGGCATCCCGGAGCCCTCCCGCGCCCACCACACCTGTAGAGGACGCGGGGTCGTGTTGGGAGCCCGGCAGTCGCCGTTGCTTTCAGTGCCGTTGATTCTTTCGACGAGAGGTCCAGTCACACCACTGACGAGGCGAAACGCATGCTCGGGGATGAGCTTGCAGACGTATGGTGAGGAATCTACGACCTGCTGCGGTGCTGGGGTCGGTGTGGAGACGATCTGCTTCTCTGGGGTACATGCTGCGTCGAGCAATACGAGGACAGCCAGAGCGACGAAAAAACGAGAACGCCTCATCTGCGACCACCGGAGGAGGGGATCTCCAGGTCGAGATAGTCGTCCACCTCACTGGTACTGCGGAAGGTGTTGCTGAAGCCATTGAGCAGTTCGCTACTGCCACCCCTTGCCCGAGCCCACTCGAGGAACTGGCTGTATTCCTGCGGAGTCATCTCGGTGAAAGGCTTGATCGTACGCGAATTGCCGACCGCGAATGGCTGCTTGCTCAGTTCCAGTTCGTTGAGCAGCCCCTTGTTCAGCATGGCTGTGGCGAGCATCTGCTCCGCCAGCCTCTCCACCGCCAGCCGGTTGTCCGCGAGCGTTCGGTGTGTCTCGTCCAGGCCCCGCCCGTGTTCGGACATCCGCTGGGCGACCTGTCTGGCGACCTCGTCATACGCGATTCCGGTGAGCTTGTCGTACCCCTTACCGACCAACTCGCCGAAAGCTCCGGTGGCCAGCTCGCCTACCCGTCTGGCTCCCGGCACCGGGAGCAGACCGATCGCGTCGCCCACCATGGTCTTCAATGAGTTATCCGCCTTCTTGTCGTCCACCCCTTGAGCGATCAACACCTGACGGCGGGTCTCCACGATGTGGGAGAAGGGACGTGCTTCCTCCACAGTCCGGTCCGTCAGGAACTGCGTGACATCGGTCCTATCGACCCGTCCATTCTCATTGAGGTCGAACCGTTTGACGTCGGCCTTTGTAAAACCGAGCCGCTCAGCGTTGGAAGTGTCGAGACCGACCGGGGGGACGGTGTCGAGCGCCGCCCGCATGTGTTCGGTCTGTGCTCTCACCAGCGCCTCGAACCCGGTGTCGTGGGAGGTGGCGAGAACCAGCGCGTGGGACATGTCCTCGGCTGCGACCTTGCCGAAGGTCGCATGGTTCAAGTAGAGACGGGAGAGCTGGTCGATGTTGGCTGAGATCGCGCGGGCCAGTGGGTAACTCATGGGTGCGTACCGACCGAATATGTCCCTGTTCCTGATCTCAAGGTTGCCGTCATCGGCTTTGCCGAAGGCACCGCGTACTTCGTCGGCGAGGACCTTGGTCATTTCGGCGGCCAGCTTCTGGGAGGTCGGGTCCTGGCCGGTCGTCGCGGTCACCAGCATGTCGCTGATCGGCTTGTAGTCGCCCAGTTGGCGGGAAGCGCCCCATCGGGTCGTCAGCAGGTAGTCCAGCACGGACTCCTCCCACCCGGCCGGAGTGTGGTTCAGCAGTGCCTGGGATGCTTCGCGGCTGGACTTCGCCGCGTGGAACAGGTCGTCCACGACCGATGACGTGGTCTTCATGCCTGGACTGCCCGCTTGAATGTCCGGTCTCAGCAGGGTACCGAGGCCGAGCGCGCCGGCCAGGTCGACGATGGGGATCTGAGCGCCCCCGAAGGTACGGCCCAGCAGGTCCTTGCTCGCCGCCCATTGGTCCTTGCGCTGCTCGTGCTCGTAGACGATCACGTCGCGCCCGACGACCTCCATGAACTCCTTCGAGTACGGCGGCTTCCCGTCGTGGGCACGCCAGATGAGCGCCTGCGCCTGGTAGCCCGAGTACGTCGTGCCGCTGGCCTTGTGCTCGGCCCGGCCCTCCTTCACCAGGTCGTTGAGGAACCCGGCGCCCATGTACGCCGGATTCTTCGGATCGGTCGCCTTGGCTAGAGCCGAGCTGAGCATGCGCAGGGCCTTCCCGCCCTGACCGGACAGCAGGCCCACGCGATTGGCGTCCCCGTGGGCTCTGGCGTCGCGTAGTTGTGCGGCGAGCGTGCCGGGCAGCCGAGTCACACCTTGGGCGCCCACCACGCCGAGGAACGCTTTGACGAAGGCCGCGTCCCCGGTCCGCGACGCGTACTTTTCCAACTCGGCCAGCGCCTTGGTGTCTCCGTTCGCGGCCTTCAACGCGGCACGACCCGCCAATGTGCCGTCCAGCAGCCCTGTGGCGGCCTCCAGGCTGTCAGGCATCTCCAGGAAGCTCCCAGCGGACGTGCTCATGCCGAAGGTGGCCTTCTGCCGCTGCAGCTCGTGGACCAGTTTTTGCCGTCGCCGCAAGTCCTCGGCCTGTGCGATGACCCGCCCGGCCAACTGCCGCAGCCGCGCCGCCGGAGAGGTATCGAGTCCGGCGCTCTGTAGCTCGCTGTGCAGAGCCTGCGCCAGTTCCTCCAGCCGCGTGGCGGCCTCGGTGTGCTTGTTCGCCATTGTGTCGAATTCAGGCTGCTTGACTCCCGTGAACTCGGTCATGGCGCGTCCTGCAGGGATGCCAGCCTCTGGTTCGCGCTGTGCATGGCCTGCTTGAGCATGTCCCACAGCTCTCGCTGGTCGGCGTGGACCTGGGCATCGAACCGGGCGCCCGCCGGCCCCACCCACGTGTCGTTCTCCATCAGACGGCAGGAGGGATCGAGCGCCCACCAGTGCTCGTCCGACAGCCGCTGAATCCGCTCCGCCGCGGCCCGCATCGCTTGGCGGTCGAGGTTGACCACGTGATCCCACTCCCCGCACGGCTCGCTGCACCAGAACAGATCAGGAGACGGCCCTCCCGCAGGTTCCCACGCTAATCAACAACACATCAACAGAACAAGCGTAAATGAAGTGAAAGGTATAGCGCGTTCGAATTTCGTTCGAGAATGAGGTGTTTTGCCTGGTAGGGGCGAGTCGAGTTGCCTGCAAAGAGGGAGGGGTGGACGAAGTCACCGTTACGGTCTGGTGGAAATGTGATCTTCCGTCGGTCTTGTCGAGTAAGAATTGACTTTGGCCCATGGATCTCTTTCCCCAACGAGAATGAAACCTGGCGGATGTTCGTTGAACATCAACTGAAACAGCCGGGGGTGAGACTTGGCCCAGAATGGTCGAGTATCGGGTGTTCGCAGGTGACAAGGTCTGCAGGTTCGTCCTCAGCCCACGGAACTGCGCGGCCAGCGGGCGCGCGCCACGTCACGCTCGCTGATGACTACAACTGAGTTTTAGTTTTGTGTACGCCTGTTCCGTGGAACTACAAGTGACTTGTAGTTGTTGCGGACTATGGTCTTGGCATGCCGATCGAGCGGCACCTATGGCCCCAGAACGCACGCCGCGACAAGCTGTGGGAGCTCGCTGCGGGGCAGCGGGGCTATTTCACCGCGGCCCAGGCCGTTCAGGCGGGCTACTCTCACCAAGCCCAGCACTTCCATGTGCGGCGGGGCAACTGGCTGCGCATCGAACGAGGGCTCTACCGGCTCCGTGAGTTCGCCATGCTGCCTGGGCAAGAGCATGACCATCTCGTCCGTTGGTGGCTCTGGAGCAGCCGGCGAGCCATAGTCTCCCATCTCAGCGCGCTGGTGGTGCACGATCTCGGGATCGCCGACCCGGCCGAGATCCACTTGACCGTCCCTCAGGATTCCGGCGGAAGAATGACCAGGTCGCCCTGCACCGTGCGGCGTTGCTCCCCAGCGAGGTCGAGGACCGTGAGGAATTCAAGGTGACCACGCCGCTGCGGTCGATTGCAGAGTCCGCCGCCGACGCAGTTGACCGGGATGTGATCGACTCGGCTGCCTCCGAACTTCTGGAGCGTGGTGAGGCCACTCGGAGTCAGATCATCCGCACGGCCCAGCGTCTTGGTAGCCGAGCCGAGCTGGCTGTCGAGCGGGCGCTGGGACCGGAGCGGCCGTGACCCGGGATACCGCGATGCAGTCGCGCTGTGCCAAGCGCTGGGTTACGTGGTTACGTGGAGTCTGCGGGGAAGGTGGGGGCAGTCTCCCCCGCAGGGTGGTCGGTAGGAGTTAGTCGAATTCGCCGTCCTTCACGCCGGTGATGAAGGCGCTCCATTCGCCGGAGGTGAAGATTAGCGCGGGGCCGGTGGGGTTCTTGCTGTCGCGGACGCCTCTGCGTCCTCTGGAGAGTTCGGCGACCTCAACGCAGTCGCCGCCGTCGGGACCAGATCGGGTGGACTTGTGCCATGTGGCAGCGTTGAGTTCCTGGATCAGTTCGTCCATCGCTGCAGCGTCTCCTTGATCAGCTCTAGGGATTCGCGTTGGGGGAGTGCGTCGGAGCGAATCGCCTCATATCTGTATGTTAGGACCTTTACGTCCTCAGGTCGCTCTGTTACCCGGCTCACGATTCCAGCGGATTCGACATTTGCCGTGTCGAAGACGCCGTGAGCTTGAGCGATTGAGAATCCGCCAGCAAGGCCGGTCGTGCAGTAGGTCTTGAGCGGGAGAACCTGGATCGTGATCCGGGGCGCTTGCCCTGCCTCCAAAAGGTGAGTCAGCTGCGCCGACATCACGGAGGGGTTGCCGATGGGCCGATGCAGAGCAGCTTCGTCGATGACCACCCACAACAGGGGCGGCTTGGGGCGTTGGAGGATGCTCTGGCGTTCCATTCGAGCGATCACTCGCTCTTCGATCTGCTCAGGGGCCGCACCGACCTCGCCGCTCAGTACGGCTCTCGCGTACTCCTCAGTCTGGAGCAGACCGGGCACGACGATCGGCGCCCAGGTGCGGATCGCCTCCGCCGTGGCCTCCACGTCGAGCCAGGGCCGGAACCACGGCGGGGCCGACGCGTGGCTGACCATCGGCCAGAGCCGCATCAGCGCTCCCTCCGCCTCCAGCGCCTCGTCGCAGTGGCGGGCGAACTCCTCCGTCGGTGACCGCCTGGCTGTCTCGATCATGCTGATCGTGCCGACGGAGTAAGACACCGCCTTTGACAGGCGGATCTGGGACCAGCCCCGGGCCTTGCGGTGGCGTCGCAGTTCGAAACCGAAGAGTGCGGTCGGTGAGTCGGCAGGGCATAGAGCACTTTCCTTTGGCATCTGACCTCCTGGGGGATCGCCGCGATTTCAACGAAGCTTTCACCGAAACGGTGGATGGCTTAGCGAAGTCAATCGACTACTTACTGTAGCTAGGCGCTGCCATGGTTGGAAGGCCGTTGAGGCCGACTTCTTCGAGTGGGGTGAAACCTTGCAAGCAGCGAGCGCGGAGCCGGAGGTCATCGGTTCGATTCATCTGCTGGGCATGCGCGAATCCGTTTCGCATGCACGCTCCGAAGTGCGGAGATGGCTCGGGGACGACCATCCTGCGGTGGACGACGTCGTACTGGCGGCGTCCGAGCTCATGACGAATGCGATCCGGCATTCCGACGCCAGGCCGTACGACCTCATCGGCGTCACCCTCAGCGTGACGGAGGAGATGGTCTACCTGGAGGTACGCGATCCCGGCTCCGCGTTCTCCGGGCCGCACATCCGTCAGGAACCCGCGGCGGAGGATGGCCGGGGGCTGCTGATCGTCCGTGAGATCTCCCAGGACTGGGGTGTCCGCGAGCACGGCCGTGGGCTGGGCCGTACCGTCTGGTGCGCCATCCGATCGGCTCTTCCGCTCCCGAACCGGTCACCGGATGAGTGGACTGGTACGGCTCTGGCTGACTGCTCGGCCGGTGCCGATCTCCCCGAGGTGAGTGGCTGAGCCGTGCAGAAACGTCCGGCCGGGATCTTCCCCATGGCTCCAGGCCGGGCCGGCCCCCGATGGACGCGCCTTCCCACCTTCATCGGGGGCCATTCGATGTCGGCGCTCTCGCGCCGCGGGCCGTACCGGCTCGGTGGATCAGGCGGTGGCGGAGAAGGGTCCGGCATCTTGCCGGCAGGCTTCCATAACGCCTCACGCGAACAGCGCCCTCGGCCGCTTCGAGGCCAACCGGTGAATGTCGCACTCAGAAGCGCAACTCCGCCCAGTCGATGGTGAGGGGCAGCGGATTGGTGATCGTGGGGGCGGGATCGGCTTCTGTCATCAACGTTCCCACGTTCTTGTAGAGCATCGAGGCGGGGTCGAGCCGGTAGCGCTCGATGGTGGATACGCCGGTCTGGTCGAGGCGGACGATCCAGTAGTGGGGTATGCCTGCTTTCGCGTATTCGCCAAGCTTGTCAGTCGTGTCCTGTGTCTCCGAGCCGGGCGATACGATCTCGACCACCAGCAGCGCGTGCTGAGTGCTGAGCGGGAAGTCTCTCGCCGCGATCCCGGTCCAAGCACCTGTACATCACGACATCTGGGCGGCGGTTGAGCAGAGGCACGTCTCGCAACCGAAGGTCGACGTCGTTGTTGACGGTGACACAGTCGTGCCCACGGTTCATGGCCTGCCTGGCGCAGCGCTCCAGGACGTTGGCCAACCGTCTGCTGGCGATCTGGTGGCTGGGTGCCGGAGATTCGCGGTAGACCACGTGGCCGTCCACGATCTCAATCGCCCTTGAGATCTCTTCTGGAAGCTTCTCGTACTCCTCCGCGGAGATGCCGCTGAGCTGAGGACGGATGCTGTGGAGCCAGTTGTCTTCCGTCGAGGCCGGCATGGGTGATCTCCTCCGTCGCAGGTGGCAAGGACAGCGTACGGAGAAATCCGATGTCCGGCGGTCGTGGTGGCCGAGACCCGGGATCCGCTTGGTGTTCGGGTCTCTGTTGGTGAACGTTGCGTTTCTACCGAATGAACCATATTCTGATTAGAGAACGCTTCGTTCTCTAAGGTGGTCGTCATGGGGCTCGTGTTGGCGGGTTTGATGCTGGCGATGTTGCTGGGGGCGCTCGACCAGACGATCATGGCGCCTGCACTGCCCGCTGTGGCGGGGAGTCTGGGCGGGCTCGATCAGATGCCCGCCGTCGTCAGTGCCTACCTTGTCGCCGCCACCGTCGTCATGCCCGTCTACGGCAAGCTCGGCGACAGGTACGGCCGCAAGCCCACCATGCAGGTCGCCATCGTCGTCTTCGTCACGGGCGCCGTCCTGTGCGCGGTGGCGACGTCGATGCCGCAGCTCATCGCCTTCCGGGCTGTGCAGGGCGTGGGTGGAGGCGGGTTGATGATCGGAGCGCAGGCGATCATCGGGGAGATCGTGAGCCCACGGGAACGGGGGCGCTACCTCGGGCTCATCGGGGCCGCCTATGTGGTGGCCGCCGTCGGCGGGCCGCTGATCGGCGGGTTCCTCATCGACCGGCTGAGCTGGCGGTGGATCTTCGCCATCTACCCACCGCTGGGCCTGCTGGCGCTGGTCGTGCTGACCGTCACCCTCCGCCTGCCCAAGCCCACGGCGCGGGCACCGCTCGACGCCCAGGGCGCCGCCACATGGAGGCCGCTTGACGCCCCCGGGGCCAGTGCACGAGGGCCGGTCGACCCCTCCGGGGCCGGTGCGCGGGCGCCGCTCGATGTCGCGGGGGCCGTCACGTTGGGGGTCGCCGTGGTGGGCGTGGTCATGGTGGGGCAGACAAGGGGCGTCGGGTGGCTGGTGGTGGCGGCGGCCGGGTTCGTGGCCTGGGGGGTCAGCGCGCGGTTCGCCAAGGATCCGATCCTGCCGCTGCGGCTGTTCCGTGACCGGGCCTTCGCCGTGCCGGTGGCGATCAGCCTGCTCATCGGGTTCGCGTTGTTCGGGACGATCACGTACATGCCGGCGTACCTGCAGATCGCGCTGCGGACCAGCGCCACGCAGGCGGGGCTGATGGTGACCGCGCTCATGGCGGGGGTGCTGACCACGACCGTCGTGTCAGGGCGGCTGATCACGCGGACCGGGACGTACAAGCCGTACCCCGTCGCGGGCACCGCGCTGGCCGCGGTCGGGCTCGGGCTGATCGGACTCGCGGGGGACGCGCCGGTCGCCCTCGCGGGGGCGATGCTGCTGACGGGGCTCGGGGTCGGGCTGGTCATGCAGGTCATGGTGCTGGCAGCGCAGAACGCCGTACGGTACGAGGACCTGGGCACCGCCACCTCCTCGGTCACCTTCCTCCGCCAGATCGGCGCGTCGGCCGGCGTCGCGCTGGTGGGGGCGCTGATCACCTCGAGAACCGGCCTCGCCACCACCGAGCCGTCCCACCTGCCGGACAGCGTGCGCGACGCCTTCGCGGTCGCCGTGCCGCCGGTGTTCGCCGCCATGTCGCCGTTGCTCGTCGTGGCGTTCGTCCTCGCGCTGGCGCTGCCGGCGCGCCCGCTCCGCACCACCGCCCACGTCGAGGAGAAGCTGTGAAACTCGTCGCACCCCTGAACGCCTTCGACTGCGGCGACTTGGCCATGGCCGGTGGCAAGGGGGCCAACCTGGGGGAGCTCGTCAGGAACGCGTTCCCCGTCCCGGATGGCTTCGTCGTCACCACGCACGCCTACGAGCTGGCCGCCCAGGAGTGGCCCGACGAGCTGGAGCAGGCGATCATCGACGCCTACGCCGCGCTCGGCGGCGGGCCGGTGGCGGTGCGTTCCAGCGCCACCGCCGAGGACCTGCCTGGCGCCGCCTTCGCCGGCCAGCAGGACACCTACCTGAACGTCATGGGCGAGCAGGCCCTGCTCGACGCCGTACGCCGCTGCTGGGCCTCCCTCTGGACCGACCGCGCCATCGCCTACCGCGCCCGGCTCGGCATCGACGACTCCGAGGTACGGATCGCCGTGGTCGTGCAGAGCATGGTCGAGGCGGACACGGCCGGCGTCATGTTCACCGCGAACCCGGTCACCGGGGACCGCACCGAGCTGGTGATCGACGCCAGCAGCGGACTGGGCGAGGCGGTCGTGTCCGGGCTCGTCACGCCCGACCACTATGTGATCGACAACTCGGGGAAGACCGCCTTCACGCCGGGCCGCCGCGAGGTCGTCATCCGGGGTACGGCCGGCGGCGGCGTCACCAGGGAGACCGGCGACGCCGAAGCAGGGGAGCCGCTGCCCGCCGCCGCGCTGGCGGAGCTGGCCAGGCTCGGCAGGCGGGTCGCCGAGCACTTCGGCCGCCCCCAGGACATCGAGTGGGCGTATGCGGGCGGCCGGATCCACCTGCTGCAGGCCCGCCCCATGACGGCGCTGCCGCCGCCGCCCGTCGGCCGGCTCAACCCCGTCCGCCGCCGCATAGCCACCGTCCTTCTGGAATACCTTCCGGAACGGCCCTATCCGATCGACATGACCACCTGGATCCCGTACGGGCCGGTCGGGTTGATGGCCAAGGTCACGGGCAGCTTCGGGGTGCGCGGGGCGTTCGAGGGGTTCCTTTGCGAGGAGGACGGTGTCGTCTACCGGCTCGTGCCGCCGTCGCCGCATCCGACGGTAGGGATGCTGGCCACTCCGTTCCGGCTGGTGGCCAAGGCCAGGCGCCACGATCCGGCCCGGTGGACGGAGGACCCGCGCTTCCGCGACTACCTCGCGGCGACCAGGGAGCTGGCCGCCCGCGACCCGGGTGCGCTGCCGTGGGCGCGGTTGATCCGCCTGCCCAGGCAGGCGCTCAACCTGGTGGAGCCGGTGGCCGACCTGCGGGTGGACTACCTGCCGGGCACCGGGCTCGCCCTGCTGCGGCTGCTGGTGGCGGTCAAGCTGCTCGGGCGCGGCAAGCTGTTCGGCGATCTGCTGTACGGGGCGCGTACCCGGACCATCGACGCCAACCGGGCACTGTCGGAGCTGGCCGAGCTGGCCAGGCGCACGGGCGCGCTCGACGCGGACCCGCGGCCGCCGGAGTTCGAGGAGCGGCTACGGGCATTCCTCGCCGAGTACGGCCACCGCGAGATCGCCAGTCCCATCCTCGTCACCACGCCCACCTGGGCGGACGCCCCGGAGGCCGTACTCGCCCTGATCGAGACCCTGGCCGCCGAGCCCCCCGCGCGGAAGGGCCCGCTCACGCGGGAGGAGCCGCCTGCGTGGAAGGGGCCGCTCGCGCGGGAGGAGCCGAACGTGCGGGAGGAGCCGCTCGCGCGGGAGGAGCCGGACGTGCCGGAGGAGCCGGACGTGCCGGAGGAACTGGACGAGCGGGATGATGCGCTCGAACGGCTGCTCGCCCACCCCCTCCTGCGCTCCGGGCGCCGGCGCGCCAGGATGAGGCGCTGGGTCGAGGCGGCCCGCGCGGGCATCGCGTTCCGCGAGGACAGCCACTTCTACTTCATGCTGCCGCAGCCCATCCTGCGCCGGTCGCTGCTGGAGATCGGCCGCCGGCTCGGTGAAGCAGGGGTGCTCGACCGGCCGGAGGACGTGTTCCACCTACGGCTGGACGAACTGGAGGCCATCAAGGACGTGACTGCCGGAACCGACGAGGACCTGGAGGCCATCGAGGACGTGATTGTGGGAACGGACGAGGAATTGGCGGCCGTCGAGGACGTGACCGCCGGAGCCGGCAGGGAGCGGTTGCGGGAGACGGTGCGGGCGCGGGCGGCCAAGCGGGAGGAGCTGGCCGGCGTACGGCTCCTCGACCCCGCCGTGGTCTTCCCTGCCAAGGCGACGGGAGACGCGCTGGTCGCCGGATCCCCCGCCAGCGGCGGCGTGGCGACGGGCCAGGTGAAGGTGATCAGGGGACCGGCCGAGTTCGGCAAGCTCGGCGGCGGTGACGTGCTCGTCTGCCCGTACACGAACCCCTCGTGGACGCCGTTGTTCCAGCAGGCCGCGGCGGTGGTCGTGGACACCGGCGGCGCCGGGTCGCACGCGGCGATCGTGGCCAGGGAGTATGGAATCCCGGCCGTCATGGGTACCGGCGAGGGCACCGCCGTACTGACGGACGGCCAGATCGTGACCGTGGACGGAAACGCCGGCACGGTCTCCGCGGCTACCTAAGATGCTTGTCATGGTCACCGACCACCGCAAGCTGCCACGACGCCGGGGCGAGGCGCTCAGCGCCGCCATCTACCGGGCGGTGCTCGACGAGCTGGCCGAGGTCGGCTACGCCGGGCTGACCATGGAGCGGGTGGCCGAGCGGGCCAAGGCCAGCAAGGCCTCGCTCTACCGGCGCTGGCCGACCCGCATCGAGCTGGTGATGGACGCGGTCTACCACGAATTGCCCACCCCCGAGTCGACGCCCGACACGGGCAACCTTCGCGACGACCTGGTGGCCATGCTGGGCCGGGTGGCCACGGCGCTGTCGGGTCCGGCCGGAGAGGCGATGCGCGGGCTGCTGGGCGAGGCGCTCAGAGGCGAGTCGCCGCTGAGCGCCCTGCGCGAGAACTCGCAGGGCGCGGCCAGGAAGATGGTGGCGGAGGTCGTCCGCCGCGCCGTCGATCGCGGCGAGGTCGACCCGGAGGCGGTCACCCCGCGCCGGCTCGACGCCGGTCACGCGCTGCTGCGCCACCACTTCCTCTTCCAGGGCACGCCCATCCCCGACGAACTGGTCGTCGAGATCGTGGACGAGGTGCTGGTGCCGCTGTTCACGCGTGGCTGAGCCGGCCCGTCATCGCGCGGCCCTGCTGTTCACGCGTGGTTGAGCCGGCCCGTCATCGCGCGGCCCTGCTGTTCACGCGTGGTTGAGCCGGCCTGTCATCGCGCGGCCCTGCTGTTCAGGCGTGGTTGAGCCGGCCTGTCATCGCGCGGCCCTGCTGTTCAGGCGTGGTTGAGCCGGCCTGTCATCGCGCGGCCCCGCCTGAGCGCGCTCATAGCGACCACCGCCGACATCCCGACGCTGAGCACGGCGCTCGCCGCCACCACGGCCACGAACGTCCACGACTCCCCAGGCAGGCCCAGCACCACCAAGGCCCCCACGGACAGCCATGCCAGACCGTTGAAGATGGCCGCCACCGCGAGCTGCACGCCGCTGCCGCGCACCTGGGCCCCGAGAGCTGGAGCGGCCGAGGCCGTCATGGGCAGGCCCAGCACCAGCGCCAGGATGACGGGCATCACGAATCCGCCGGTCATCGCGTCACCCAGCGGCCCGGCCGGAGAACCCATCAGGCCGAAGGCGAGGCCGGCGAACACCAGCGCGACCGGCACGGCCAGCACCAGGCCCGTACCGACCACCAGCTGCGCCGTGGCCCGGGTGACCAGGCCCTGCGTGGGGTCGTTCCTGGCGGCGTACGCGCTGATCAGCAGCGGCGCCACCGAGAGCACCCCCACGAGCCCGGCCACGACGAACAACCTGCTCGCCGTCTCCTGCAACAGCCCGGCGAACGTCACCGCGCCCGACGCCTGCGCCCAGGTCGCCCGCAGGCCGGCCGCGTCGAGGATCCCCGGACTCCAGAGGAACCACAGGGCCGCCCCCGCGAGTGCCAGCATGAGCGGCAGCGGGATCCTGACCGGCCCGCGCCCAGGCAGACGCCGATACCGGAGCCACGCGTCGGCCGCGCCCCGGACCAGGTCGAGCACCGTGCGCGGGCGCACGGGCCGCGATGCGATCAGGTCGGCGACCTCCGCGCCGTAGCGCTGCCGCCACGCCCTCGGATAGAGGCTGAGCACCGCCTCCGCGATCACCCGAATCATGCCGTCCCCCAAACGATTCTGACGCGTTCGGCGCCCGCCTGCTCGATGCGGCGCAGCGTGGCGAGCTGCTCCCGCAGCGCCTCGCGACCGCCCTCGGTGATCCGGTACGGCTTGCGCCGCTCGGCCGACTCGACCGCCTCGATCCAGCCCCGTTCCTCCAGTCGCATCAGCGCGCCGTAGAGCGTGCCGGGCTCCAGCGAGGTCCCCGAGAACGCCTCGATATCGTTGATCATTCGATAGCCGTGTTTCTGTCCCTCGGCCAGGCTGATGAGCACCAGCAGCGCCACGTCCGTGAAGCGGCCGAGCTCTCGTGTCCTTCGTGCCATGTATTCAGTAAAACTTAGTAAGTTTCGCTAAGCAAGCCCCATGGTGGCGGCCGCCAGTCGCATCGAGTGGTCGAAGGCCGCGCGCCGGTCCTCGATCGTGTTGTTGAACTGGCCGAACACCTCGAAGCCGACCCATCCGTACAACGCGGTCCACGCCGAGACGCCGGCCCAGATCACACTGTCGGGGACCTCCGGCATGAGCTCACGGAACCCCCCCGCCTCCGCCGCGAGCCCGGCCGGCGGCTCGATCGCGGGCGGGCGCACGGCGCCGGCCTTCCAGGCGTCGGCGAGGATCCGGCCCAGCACGGTGACGTCGCGCAGCCTCGCCGCGATCGTGTCCTGCGGGGCCTGGTAGCCGGGCACGGGGGAGCCGTAGATCAGGGCGTACTCGTGGGGGTGCGCCACCGCCCAGGCGCGCACCGCGTGGCAGGCCGTCAGCCACCGGCCCGGGTGGTCGTCCGGCGGGCAGTCGGCGTCGGCGCGCTCGACGGCCTCGCCGAGCGCGTTGTAGCCGTCGATGATCAGTGTCGTGAGCAGGTCATCGCGGCTCGGGAAATATCGGTAGATGGCGGAGGAGACCATGCCCATCTCCCGCGCCACGGCCCGGAGCGACAGGCCGCCCGCCCCCTCCGTGGCGAGCCTGCGGCGCGCGATGTCGGTGATCTCCCTGGTCAGCTCGGCTCTGACGCGTTCCCTTGCGGTACGGCTGGCTGTCATGAGCGCCAGATTACCAGAGCGGTGTAAATAAACGAGAGCACCGCTCTTGACGATCGGCGCTCTTTTGAGAGAGCGTTGCTCTCGTAAGCGAACGGCGGTCACCTACTGGAGGTCGGAAATGCTCACCATCGCGAAGGGTGCCAACATGGCGCTCATGTTCTTGCTCGAGCTCGGTGTGCTGGTCTCCGTGGCCTATTGGGGCTTCACGCTCAGCCCGAACTGGGCGGTCAAGCTGCTGGCCGGGCTGGGCGGGCCGGCGCTGTTCGTGGCGGCCTGGACCCTGTTCGGGGCGGGCGGCGGCGCGAACGCCACGTTCCCGCTGACCGGCCTGGCCCGCGCCGCGCTGGAGATCATCTGGTTCGGTGGCGGCGCCGTGGCGCTCTACGCCGCGGGCCAGGCCGTCCCCGCCGCCGTCTTCGCCGCCCTCTTCATCGTCAACGCGGTGCTCCGCATCTTCTGGAACGAGGTCTGAACATGGGTAAGCATGTAGTCGTGGGCTCCGGCCAGGTCGGCTCGCACGTGGCCGCCAAGCTGATCGCACAGGGACACGAGGTCGTCGTGGTGACCCGCTCGGGGAGCGGGCCGGCGGGAGCGGTCAAGGCCGCCGCGGACGTCGCCGACAAGGAACGGTTGATCGACCTCGCCAAGGGTGCCGACGTCCTCTACAACTGCGTGAACCCGCAGTATCACCGCTGGCTCACCGACTGGCCGCCGATGGCCGAGTCGTTCCTGGCCGCCGCCGAGTCGAGCGGCGCGGCGTACGTGATGCTCGGCAACCTCTACCCGTACGGGCCCGTCACCGGCCCGATGACCGAGGACCTGCCGCTCGCCTCCGCCGATCCCAAGTTCCGGGTACGTGCCAAGATGTGGCAGGACGCGCTGGCCGCGCACGAGGCGGGCCGGATCAGGGCGACAGAGGTGCGCGGCTCCGACTACTTCGGTCCCGGCTCCACCGACCAGTCCTACCTGGGTGACCGGTTCACCGTGCCGCTCAGGGCGGGGAAGACCGTCTCGGTCCCCTGGCCGGTCGACGTGACGCACAGCTGGACGTACCTGCCCGACGTGGCCGACGCGCTGATCGTGGCCGGCGCCGACGAGCGGGCCTGGGGCCGGCCGTGGCACGTGCCGACCGGCGCGCCGCTGACGTTCCGCCAGATGGGGGAGCGGATGGCCGCCGTGCTCGGCAGGCCGGCGCCCAGGATGCGGCAACTGCCGTGGTCCCTGGTGCGGGCGGCGGGCCTGTTCTCGCCCATGCTGAACGAGTTGGGGCACGTCCGATATCAGTTCACCGCTCCTTTCGTGCTGGACTCGTCGGCATTCGAGCGGACGTTCGGCGTCGCGCCGACCCCGATCGAGGCGGCGCTGAAGGTTACGCTCGACGCGTGAAGATAGCCATGATCGGCCTGGGCGACATCGCGGAGAAGGCGTACCTTCCGGTGCTGGCCGCCCAGCCCGCCCTCGACCTGCACCTCTGCACCCGCGACAGCGCCCGGCTCGACCGGCTCGGCGACGCCTACCGGATCGGGGAGCGGTCCACGGGCGTGGACGAGGTGATCAAGGCGGGGGTCGACGCGGCGTTCGTGCACGCGGCCACCGAGGCTCATCCGGAGATCGTGGAGCCGCTGCTCAGCGCCGGGATCCACGTCTACGTCGACAAGCCGATCGCCTACACCCTCGGCGCGGCCGAGCACCTCGTACGCCTGGCGCGGGCCGAGGACAGGTCGCTGATGGTCGGCTTCAACAGGCGCTACGCCCCCGGATATGTCGGACTTGCCGCCCTTCCCCGTCATCTCATCCTGATGGAGAAGAACCGCGACAATCTCCCCGACGACCCCCGGCAGGCGATATTTGATGATTTCGTCCATGTGGTGGACACCCTCAGGTTCCTCGCCCTCGAGCCGGCCACCGGCACCACGATCAGGACCCGCGTCAAGGACGGCCTGATCGAGCACATCGTCCTGGAGTTGTCGGGTGACGGCTGGACCGCCGTCGGCCTCATGAACAGGATGAGCGGCGCCGGCGAGGAGTCCTGCGAGGTCATGGGCGGCGGCGTCAAGCGCCGGGTGGTCAACCTCGGCGACGTCATCGACTACCGGGGCGGCGAGACGGTCACCAGGCGCCCCGACTGGGTGCCGGTGGCCAGGCAGCGCGGCATCGAGCAGATCTGCCTGGAGTTCCTCGCCGCGGTCCGCGAGGGCCGCCGCGTCGACGCCGGTGACGCCCTGCTCACCCACGCGCTCTGCGAGGAGATCGTCAGCCGGGCCGCCTGAGCCGCATCGACCGGTCGGCCCTGGCGAACATCCGCTCGAACGTCCTGCCGCCCAGCCTGGTGAGCACGGTGTAGCCCTTGGCGTCCTTGTACGGGCTGGAGGAGGACACGACGCCCGCCAGCGCGCCGCCGTACAGCGCGGGGCCGCCGCTGCCGCCCGCGGCGGCGTGGCAGTTGCGCGTCACCATCAGCCCGGGACCCTTGGAGATCCCTTCGACGGTGTCGCCCAGGCAGCGGTACATCCGGGTGCCCGGATAGCCCCTGCCGACGGGGTAACCGAGCAGTTCGAGGCCGCGCAGTGAGGTGCCGCGCGCGGTGGCCATCGGCGACAGCCCCCGCCCGGTCACCGCCTCCAGCGGGCGCTTGCGGCGTATGACCCCGACCAGGCCGACGTCGTACGGCAGCAGGTCCGCGGAGTACGGCTGGTTCCGCCACTGAGGCGGCACCCACGCGCGTACCGCGGGCCAGACCCCGAGCCGCGGCCGCCCCCGGTCGTAGGCCGGCAGGAACGCCAGGTTCCTGAGCGGCCGTCCCTCGCGGTAGAGGCAGTGCGCGGCCGTCAGCACCAGGCTGCGGCTGCGCGAGCCGATCACCGTGCCGCCGCAGAACACGTCCGTCCGCGTGACGGGATCCTGGCCGAGCAGCACCCCGGACAGCCGCCGCACCCCCGTGTAGGGGCGCGGCACAGGCGCGTAGCCCAGGCGGTCGCCGTCGGGTGTCAGCACGCGGGACTGAGGCACGTTTCGCTGCGGCACCTCGGAGACGGCGGCTGGATCGATCAGGACGAGGGACAGCACCAACCTGAGCACCCGCCTACTGTACGGGGCCGGTGATCAATGCCCTGACCTGCGACACGAGCAGGTTTACCAACGGGAGACCCGCGGCTAACCCGTGTACTCGGCTCCCAGCGCGCGCAGCCGGGCGTGCGCGGTCTCGTAGACCGCCGAGTCGCCCAGGTACACCTTGGGGATCTTGGCGACCATCGTGTAGTTGGTGTCGCACACGTTCCCGACCGGCGCCTGCCCGGCCTGGCTGACGAGCTGGTACGCGTCCAGCGTGTCCAGCCCGGTCAGCTCCGACGCCCACGTGACCAGGTCGTGCTGACTGATCCGGTACGCGTCCTCAAGCGGCCTGGCCGAGCCGGTCGACATCAGGTGCAGGTCGTCCTCCAGCCGCGGCCACGGCGTGGCCACACCCTTGATCAGCTCCACGGCGACCACGGTGTTCATGGCCGACTCCACCGCGGTCCCGCACACCTCGCCGTGCCCCTGCAGCCCGTGGCCGTCGCCGATCGAGAACAGCCCGCCCTCGACGTTGACGCCCAGGTAGACCGTGACGCCCGCGCGCAGTTCCGGGGTGTCCATGTTGCCGCCGTGCGCGTCCGGCGTGATCGTCATGCGGGCCTCGTTCGCGCCCGGCGCCACGCCGACGGTGCCGTGCATCGGGTCGAGCGGCAGCGCCACGCTGAAGTCGCTGTTGCGGGCGTGGTAGACGGCCACGCCCTTGTCCAGATCGATGTCGTAGCGCCAGACCCGCTCCTCGAGCGGCGGCTGGAGCATGGCCGTGGTGTGGGTGCCGGTCAGCGCCCCGAAGTGCGGGAACGTGGTGGACACCGCCCAGTCCCTGGCCGGCGTGATCTTGATGAAGTGCAGCGCCAGCGTGTCGCCTGGCTCGGCGCCCTCGACGTGGAAGGGGCCCGTCACGGGGTTCAGGTAGGGGAACTCGCACACCCGCGACGGCAGGTCGGCCACGGTCCTGACCCGGCCGGCGAAGCAGTCCTCGGTGTAGAGCTCCATGATCGTGCCTGGCCGTACCTTGCCGACGGGCGCGCGACCCCCGAAGGTGTAGCTCAGCTCCTCCGGCGCGGGATGGTAGGAGACGACGTTCACTTGACCTCCAACGTTCAATCGACCTCCAACGTTCACTTGACCTCCAACGTTCAATCGACCTCCAACGTTCACTTGACCTCCGTGGGTAGTGCGGGCTTGCGGCCCCGTGCGTAGGAGATGCCGAGGATGACCACGCCGACGGCCAGCCAGATGCCGCCGACCGCCTGGGCCGCGACCCCCTGGTTGATCACGACGGCCACCAGGACGGCGAAGCCGATCACGGGCGCGATCAGGTGCGCCCACCAGTTGCGGCTGCGTTGCTTGATCACGTAGTGCACGACCACGGCCACGTGCAGCACCAGGAACGCGGTCATCGCACCGAAGTTGACCAGCTGGGTCAGCTCGCCGGCGCCGTTGGTCCTGATGCTCATGAAGACGCCGACGATGAGCGAGATGGCGGCGACCACCAGCGTCGCGTTGACCGGCACCTGGTGCTTGGGGTCCACCTTGGCGAGGAACGAGGGGAGCTGGCGGTCGCGGCCCATCGCGAACAGCAGACGGGAGGTGGCCGCCTGGGCGACCAGCGAGTTGGCGAAGCCCCACGCGATCGCGGTGGCGACGGCGGTGAGCACCGACAGCCAGGCCCCGCCGGCGAACTCGGCGGTGTCGTAGAACGCGCTGCCGGCCGCGTCGCCGTTCGCGATCAGGCTGTCGCGGTTGGGGGTGAGCAGCGCCGCCACCCACGTCTGCACCACGAACAGCACCGCGGCCAGGCCGAGCGCGGCCACCATGGAGCGGCCGAGCCGCTGGGCGTCCTCCCGGTTCTCCTCCGCCAGCGTCGAGATGCCGTCGAAGCCGAGGAACGACAGCACGGCCACCGACGCGGCGGCCAGCACCACGCTCCAGGTGAACCCGGAGGACTCGAAGATCGGCGTGAACGCGCCGGTCTGCGCGTGGCCCTGGGCCAGCGCGACGCCGCCGGCCACGAGGAAGATCGCCAGCACGGCGAGCTCGGCCACCAGCATGATCCGGGTGATTTTGGCCGTCATCTGGATGCCGAGATAGTTGACGACGGTGTTGAGCACCACGAACGCGGCCAGCCACGCCCAGACGGGGATCTCGGGCACGAACGAGTTCATGGCCATGCTCGAGATCAGGTAGAGCAACGACGGGATGAGCACGTAGTCGAGCAGAATCGCCCAGCCGGCCAGGAATCCGACGGGCGCGCCGATGCCGCGGCCCGCGTAGGTGTAGACCGAGCCGGCCATCGGGAAGGCCCTGGCCATCTGCGCGTACGACAGCGCCGTGAACGCCATCGCCACGAGACCGACGACGTACGCGAGCGCCACCATCCCGTGGGAGACGGAGAAGACGTTGCCGAAGATCCCGAACGGCGCGATCGGCACCATGAAGATCAGGCCATAGATCATCAGATCGGCGAAACCCAGGGACCGCTTGAGTTCCTGGCGGTAGCCGAACTGCTCGATAGTGCTCATGCACGGCTCCTAGCTGCATGGGGGGCGTTTCGCACCTTAGAGCCAAAGTTTTCTAGTGAAAAGGTTTCTCTAGAAAGAAATCGAGGCCGACCGCCCGGCCGAGGTGAACCGGATGGCGCACCTGCCGATCGAGCAGCGTGAGAGTGCCGCGCCCGCTGGTGATCACGGTGCCGTCGGCGACCGCGTCCAGCGCGGGCACGCTCAGCGAACCGGCCCGGCCCGACAGGGCGGCCAGCATGGCGACGGCCTCGTAGCAGCCGTGGCCGTGGGCGTTGAGCATGGGGGCGTCCTGGCCGAACCTGGCCGCGTACCGCTCGGCGAAGTCGAGGCTGGCCTCGGTCGGCAGGTCGCGGAAGTAGCCCATCGACGCGTAGAGCTCGCCGGTGCCGTCGCCGCCGATGCCCAGCAGGCCGTGCTCCTCCAGCGCGCCGCACAGCCGGGCCGCGCCGAGCCCGCCGGCGGCGTACGCGCGGTTGAACGCCATCAGATCGCTGCCGATCAGCGTCAGCAGGATCGCGTCCGGCCGGGCTGCGGCCACCCGGTCGAGCCGGTGCACCGCCTCGCCGAAGCGGACGAGGCTCTCGCCCACCACGGTCGCGCCCAGGGCGTGCAGGCGGTGGCGGGCGGCGGCGTGCACGAGGCGCGGCCAGATGTAGTCGTTGCCCAGGAGATACCAGCGGCGGGCCCGGCGCGGGCCGGCCAGCCACTCGATGCCCGGCGTCAGCTGCCGGTC
This sequence comes from Nonomuraea cypriaca, assembly GCF_015645445.1. Classification (GTDB taxonomy): domain Bacteria; phylum Actinomycetota; class Actinomycetes; order Streptosporangiales; family Streptosporangiaceae; genus Nonomuraea; species Nonomuraea cypriaca. Next base: position 42,445 of record NZ_JADOGI010000066.1, read on the forward strand.
CGGGGTCTCGCCGAGGAAGTAGACGCCCGGCGCGTGGCCGCCGCCCTCGTAGGGCGGCCCGTAGACGAACGGCACCCGCCCGGCGATCGCCGCCACCACCGCGACCCGCACGTCGCTCGCGTGCGTGCCCGCGACCGCCTCGATCGTGCAAGAGCCGACCAGCTCGGCGACCTCGGCGGCCACCTCGCGCGCCGGGCGCCCGCCGTCGATCAGGACCAGCTCGACCGGCCGGCCAAGCACGCCACCCCTGGCGTTGAGCTCCTCGGCGGCCAGCACGGCGCAGTTGATCGCGCACGGCCCCACCAGGCCGAGCACCCCCGATACGGGCACGACCAGGCCGATTCTGATCGAGGTCGAGGGCAGGAGCCGGGCTTCCCAAGGATCGACGATCGCCGCCACGCGTACGAGTATCCTCCCTCTTAGCACCCCCACGAAAGGACCTGCACCATGACCACCTCTGGGCTCGGGTCCTCACTTGCCTATCTCCTCAGCCGTGCGGACCGCAGCGTCAACAGGGCGCTGGCGGCGGTGCTGGCCGGTGAGGAGGTCACGGTCGAGCAGTGGCGCATCATGCGGGCGCTGGCCGACGGGCACGGAGACTCGATGGGCGTGCTGGCCGAGGCCGTGCTGATGCCGGCGCCGACGCTGACCAAGGCCGTCGACCGGCTGATCGATCGGGCCCTGGTCTATCGCGGGCCGTCGATGGGCGATCGGCGGCGGGTGGCGGTGCTCGTCTCGGACCGGGGGGCCGAGTTGCTCGCCCGGGTGGACGGCGCGGTGGCCGAGCACCACCGGCTCATCGCGCTCGCGTTCGGCCAGGAACGGACCGAGCAGCTCATGCGCGACCTGGAAAGCCTGGTGGAGGCCCTCGACTACGCCGAACTCAGAGCCTGACCCCGCCAGGGCTCTGGAGCGCGCGGGAGACCACGCCGGCCTCGGGGCTCTGGAGCGCGCGGGAGACCACGCCGAACTCGGGGCTCTGGCGGGCGCGGGCGACTACGGCGAGCTCGGCGCCTGATCGCCGGGGTTCTGGAGCGCGCGGGCGAAGAACGCCGCGTGTGACGTCATGCGGTGGCGGGCCCGCTCGCGCTGCGCCGGGGTGGCGTCCGAGTGCAGCCACAGCACGCGGGCGTGCGCCATCGGGGCGAGCAGGGCGTAGGCGAGGTCGTCAGGACCGCCCAGGTCCGTACGGATCCGCCCCTCGGACAACCACCCGCCGAACACCTCTGACAAGTGGGCGAGGGCGTCCTCGATGCCGGCGTTCAGCGCCTCGTCGTGGATCAGCCCGTCGCGGGAGGCCAGGCTCACGACCTGCCAGGACCGCGGGGTGTCCCAGGCCGCCAGCACCCGCGCCGCGAAGGACTCGACGAAGGCGGCCGGGTCCTGCGGCGCCTCGTCGGCGGCCACCACGGCGGCCTGGGGCCCGGCCAGGGCCATGGCGGCGTCGTAGATCGCGCGTTTGCCGTCGAAGTGGGCATACAGGACGCTCTCGCTCAGGCCCACCTCCCTGGCGATGGCCCGGACGGAGGTGCCCGCGTAGCCCTTCTGGGCGAACAGGCGCAGCGCGGCGTCGAGGAGCGCGGCCTTCGTGTCGCCTGCCTCGGCCTTGGAAGGGCGGCCGGGACGGCGGCGGCCGGTGGTGGTGCTCACCAGGACATCCAATCACCTTGAAAATTAATCGATCGTTCGATTAGTTTAGAGAGAGACGAAGGGAAAGGAAGCGAAGATGTCCAGATCACGGATTCCTGAGCGCGAGATCGCCGAGCGGCCCGAGGGCTTCGGCGGGCCGAACCTGTCGCCGGTGGGGCTGGAGCTGGCGCCCCACGAGTTCGCCGAGGGCGTGTACGCGCTGATGGCGACCATCCCGCCCAAGGACAACAACGGGGTGGTGGCCGGGCGTGACGCGGCGCTGGTGATCGACGCCGGTATAACGCCAGAAGTGTCGGCGAAGATCCGGGCGGCGGTCGCCGACCTCACCGACCGGCCACTGCGCTACCTGGTCAACACGACCTACCACGGTGACCACACCTTCGGCAACGCCGCGTTCCCCGACGAGGTGGTGATCGTCTCGTCGCGGGTCAACAAGGAGAACATGAGCGACCTGGCGTACGAGAAGGAGACCAGGTCCGCCAACATGTACGGCGACGGCGCCCTCCTCGACGCGGTCACCACGTGGCGGCGGCCCGACCTCACGTTCGACTCCCATGCCGAGATCGACCTCGGCGGCCGGGTGGTCCAGCTCCACCACTTCGGCCCAGGCAACGGCCCCGGCGACACCGTCGTGTACGTCCCCGACACCCGCACCGCCTGGACCGGCAACTTCGTCTGCCACGCCGGCGTCGGCCACATGCTGCTCCAGGGCGGCCCCGAGCCGTACGCGGAGTCGTTGCGCAGGATGCGTGAGGCCCTGCCCGAGCTGGAGACCATCGTCCCCGGCCATGGCCCGATGGGCGACGGGCCCGCCGCGATCGACTGGTTCATCGGCTACCTGGAGCGGCTGCACGACGAGGTCCTGGGCAGTGTGCAGGCGGGCCGCCGCCTGGAGGAGACGTTCGCGGTGTGCACTAACCCGTGGGCCGAACGCCTGGATCCGGCGCTGTCGGCCGCCCTGGCCCGCTACCCGGTGCCGCGGGAACTGGCGCAGGAAGGCATGCTCGCCCTCTGCCGTGACCTGCACCGGCTCAACATCCTGTCCACCTACCGCCTCTACGGCAGCCAGTAGGTGTCGTGGCGGATGTAGAACTCCGCCTTCTCCTCCTCGCTCCTGCCCGCCAGGTCGAGCAGCCCCTCGAAGTAGCCCTCCCTGGGCGCGCCCGGGGCGAAGTGCAGCAGCATGGTGGCGGGCGCGCCGGACTCGTTGCGGAAGCCGTGCACCCCGCCCTCCGGCACGTGCACCCAGTCGCCCGGGCTGGTGTCGATCCAGCGCGAGCCGTCGTAGATGCGCACCGATCCTTCGAGGATGTAGAACGACTCGGAGATCGACTTGTGGAAGTGCGGGCTCGGCCCGGACGGCTCCGGGCCCATGACCCAGCGGTAGAGGCCGAACTGGCCGTTGGTGGTGGCGCCGGTGGCCAGGTAGTGGACCGTGTTGCCGGTCGGGTAGACCAGCTCGGGCTCATGGGCGAGCGGGCGGTACGTGGCGCTCAGCTCGCCGGTCTCACCTTTGTAGCGCGGCTCCGGATATGTCATGACACCATCCTCCCAGGTCACCCGGGCGTCGAGGCGCCCGCGGTCGCGGGGTGGGGAG
>NZ_JADOGI010000067.1 GCF_015645445.1 Nonomuraea cypriaca
CCCCCGAACCACGCCGGACCCTCACGAACTCCCCCAAGCCACGCCCGACCCCCACGGTCCCGCCGGAAGAGACCGAGATCCACCGCTTCGACATCCGCTCACCCGGCGCACCCGCCTACGTCGCCTCGGGCCAGGTCCCGGGACGGCTGCTGAACCAGTACTCCCTCTCCGAGTACGACGGCCACCTCCGCGTCGCCACCACACTCGACTCGGCGGACGGCGACAACAGCTCCAGCACCGTCCACGTGCTCAGGGCCGACACCCTGGCCAAGTCGGGCGAGGTCGGCGGCCTGGGCAACGGTGAGCGGATCTACTCGGTCAGGTTCATCGGCCCGGTGGGCTACTGCGTCACGTTCAAGCAGGTCGACCCGCTCTACACGCTCGACCTGCGCGACCCGTCGGCGCCCAGGGTCACCGGCGAGCTGAAGATCACCGGCTACTCGGCGTACCTGCATCCCGGCAGCGAGGGCCGGCTGATCGGCATCGGACAGGAGGCCAGTGAGCAGGGCAGGACGCTCGGCACGCAGATCTCCCTCTTCGACGTCAGCGATCCCGCGAACCCGCGCCGGCTGTCGCAGCTGTTCCAGAAGGAATCGGGCTCGGAGGCGGAGTGGGATCCGCACGCGTTCCTCTACTGGCCCAGGACGGGTCTGTCGGTGATCCCGCTGAGCACGTACGCGGAGAGCGAGCAGGAGTCGGGGGCGATCGTCCTGCGGATCGACGACTCCGGCGTCTCGAAGCTCGGCATGATCACGCACCCGTCACAGGACCTGCGGGAACACACCTACCAGCCCGGCATCCAGCGCTCGATGGTGATCGGCGAGGAGATCTGGACGGTCTCCTACGCGGGCGTCCAGGTCAACGACGCCACCACCCTCGCCGAACGCGCCTGGATCCCATCCACCTGACCCCTACTCATGGCTGCTCCGGTGCGACGACGGGGACGATCTCCGGCGCGCCGAGCCTGATCGCGTCGGCGTCCTGGTCGGTGTCCTGTTCCTGGGAGCGACGCTCGGCCTCGACGCGCTTCGAGTAGTATTCCACCTCCCTCTTGACCTGCTCGCCGTCCCAGTCGAGCGGTCCCGCCATCAGCTCAGCCGCCTCCTGCGCCACGGCCAGCCCGCGGTGGAAGGTCTCGATGGAGATGCGTGTGCGCCGGGTCAGGACGTCGTTGAGATGCCGGGCGCCCTCGTGGGTGGCGGCGTAGACGATCTCGGCCCGGAGGTAGTCGTCGGCCCCGGACAGCGGCCTGGCCAGCGACGGGTCGCCGTCGATCAGGTCGAGGACCTCGTCGATCAGGGAGCCGTACCGCTGGAGCAGGTGCTCGATCCTGGCCACGTGCAGCCCGGACGACTGGGCGATCCGGTGCCTGGAGTTCCACAGCGCCTGGTAGCCCTCGGCGCCGACGAGCGGGACGCGGTCGGTGCACGAGCGCGGCACCCGCTGGTCGAGCCCGTGCGCCACGGCGTTCACGGCGTCCTCGGCCATGACCCGGTAGGTCGTGTACTTCCCACCGGCGATCATGACGAGGCCGGGCACGGGGTGCGCCACCACGTGTTCCCTGGAGAGCTTGGACGTCTCGTCGGACTCGCCGTACAGCAGCGGCCGCAGGCCCGCGTACACGCCCTCGACGTCGTCCCTGGACAGCGGCACGGACAGGACCGCGTTGACGTGGTCGAGCAGGTAGTCGATGTCCGCCCGGGAGGCGGCCGGGTGGCTCTTGTCGAGCGTCCACTCGGTGTCGGTGGTGCCGATGATCCAGTGGCGGCCCCAGGGGATCACGAACAGCACCGACTTCTCCGTACGCAGGATGATGCCGGTCCGCGACTGGATGCGGTCGCGCGGCACCACGAGGTGGATGCCCTTGGAGGCGCGTACGTGGATCTGGCCGCGCCCGCCGACCAGCTCCTGGATGTCGTCGGTCCACACCCCGGTGGCGTTCACGACCTGCCTGGCACGCACCTCCAGCTCGTCGCCGCACTCCAGGTCGCGTACGCGTACGCCGGTGACCCGCTCGCCCTCCCGCAGGAACCCCACGACCTGGGCCCGCAGCGCGATGCGGGCGTCGTACGTGGCCGCGGTGCGCAGCATGGTCATGACGTAACGCGCGTCGTCCACCTGCGCGTCCCAGTACTGGATGGCGCCCGTGAACGCGCTCTTCTTCAGCGCCGGGGCCAGCCGCAGCGCCCGCGACCTGGACAGGTGCCGGTGCCCTGGGACGCCGCGGGCGAGCCCGGACGTGTGGCCGAGCGTGTCGTAGAGCGCCACACCCGCGCCGACGTAGGGGCGTTCCCACGCGTAGTGGGTCATCGGGAACAGGAACGGCACCGGCCGGACCAGGTGGGGCGCGATCCGCTGGAGCAGCAACGACCGTTCCCGCAGCGCCTCGCGTACCAGCTCGAAGTTGAGCTGCTCCAGGTAGCGCAGGCCGCCGTGGATCAGCTTGGACGAGCGCGACGACGTGCCGGAGGCGAAGTCGCGCGCCTCGAGCAGGCCCACGTCGAGCCCCCGCGTGGTGGCGTCCAGCGCGATCCCCGCCCCGACGACGCCGCCGCCGACCACGACCACGTCGAGCTCCTGCGCGGCCATGCTCTCCAGTGCCGCCACCCGTTCGGCGGGCCCGAGCCGAGCCACGCTCCTTCCCGACGCCATGCTGCCCCCTGGGACGATAGCTTGCGGTCCATACCTACCCTTAAGGGACACATGCTGTAACTCCGCGCTCGGTCAAGCGCGTACGACCTTCACTCCCGCGTCGGTGAGCTGCCCCGCGAGGGCGTCGGAGAGGTGTACGTCGGTCACCAGCGTGTCGATCTGACCGATCGGGCAGATCCGCGAGAACGCCCTCCTGCCCACCTTCGACGAGTCCGCCACCACCACGACCTGCTGGGCGCGGCTGATCAGCAGGTGGTTGACGCTCGCCTCGCCCTCGTGGTGGGCCGACGCGCCGAGCTCCACGTCGAGCCCGTCCACCCCGAGGAAGGCCACGTCCAGCGTCACCTGCTCAAGCACGCCCGAGGCCAGCGGCCCGATCAGCTCGTACGACTGCTGCCTGGCCACCCCGCCGGTGACCACGATCTTGACGTGTCTGCGCACGGTGAGCTCGTTGGCGATGTTGAGCGCGTTCGTGACGATCGTGAAGCCGCTCTCCAGCGTCGAGAGCGTGGCCAGCGTGCGCGCGAGCTCGGAGGTGGTGGTGCCGCCGTTGAGCCCGACCACGGCGCCAGGCGTGACCAGTTCGGCGGCCGCGGCGGCGATGCGGTGCTTCTCGTCGGCGTGCCTGGCCGTCTTGTAGCGCAGCGGGAGGTCGTAGCTCACGCTCTGCGCGACCGCGCCGCCCCGCGTGCGCATGAGCATCTGCTGCTGGGCCAGCTGGTCGAAGTCCCGCCTGATGGTCGCCGTGGAGACGTCGAGCGACCGCGCCGCCTCCTCCACCGAGAGCCTGCCCTCCTGGGCCAGCAGCTCCAGGACGGCGTTCCAGCGGTCGTAGCGGGACACGGAGCACTCCTCAGGAATGGGGTCAGCAGCAAGCGTGGCACAGTCAGGGGCCCCAGAGCCAGTGTCCGTTACTGCACTTTCTTGATATACACGAAGCAGAAACAATCAACCTCCGGAGGCACGTGGTGACCACCCACACCGAGGCCGAGATCGCGTCCCAGCCGTCGTGCTGGCAGCGCGCCGTCGAGAGCGTTCCCGCCGGCGCCCTGCCGCGCCGGGGTGAGCGGGTCGCCGTCGTCGGCTGCGGGACGTCGTGGTTCATCGCGATGGCGTACGCCGTGCTGCGGGAGCGGGCCGGGCACGGCGAGACCGACGCCTTCGCCGCCTCCGAGGCCCCGATCGGGCGCCACTACGACCGCGTGCTGGCGCTGAGCCGCTCGGGCACCACGACCGAGGTGCTTGAGCTGCTCGCGCGCACGACGACGAAGACGACGGCCATCACCGCCGACCCGAAGACGCCGATCATGTCGGCCGCCGACGAGGTCGTCGTCCTCGACTACGCGGACGAGCGTTCCGTCGTGCAGACGAGGTTCGCCACCACGCAGCTGGCCATGCTGCGCGCCGGCCTCGGGGAGGACCTCACCCAGGCGATCGCCGACGCCGCGGAGGCCGTGGCCGCGCCGCTGCCCGACGAACTGGTACGGGCCGAGCAGTTCAGCTTCCTGGGCACCGGCTGGTCGGTCGGCCTGGCGCAGGAGGCCGCGCTGAAGATGCGCGAGGCGTCGCGTTCGTGGACGGAGGCGTACCCGGCGATGGAATACCGGCACGGCCCGATCAGCATCGCCGCCCCCGGCCGCGTCACCTGGATGCTCGGCGCCGCGCCCGAAGGGCTGCGCGGGCAGGTCGAGGAGACCGGCGGCACGTTCTTCGAGACCTCGCTCGACCCGATGGCCGAGCTGATCCGCGCCCAGCGGGTGGCCGTCGCCCGTGCCTTCGACCGGGGGCTCGACCCCGACGAGCCCATGCACCTCACGCGATCTGTGATCCTTTCCTCATGAGCCTTACACTCGCCGACGCCAGGATCGTGACCCCCGAGGGAGTTCACGAGGGGTGGCTGACCATCGAAGACGGCCGCATCACGCACGTCGGCCGCGGATCCGCCCCCGGTTCGGGCCTCAGCCTGGGCGGGCGGCACGTCGTCCCTGGGTTCGTCGACATCCACAACCACGGCGGCGCCGGGGGCTCGTTCCCGACCGGCGAGCAGGACAAGGCACGTGACGCGGTGGAACTGCACCGCCGCCACGGCACCACGACCACGATGGCGAGCCTGGTCACCGACTCGCTCGACGGGCTGACGCGGGCCGCGTCGGCGCTGGCCGAGCTGTGCTACGAGGGGCTGCTGGCCGGGATCCACTTCGAGGGCCCCTACATCTCGCGGAGCCGCTGCGGCGCGCACGACCCCGCGCTGCTGCGCGAGCCGTCGCCGCAGGAGTTCGCGGGGCTGGTCAAGGCCGGGCGCGGGCACGTACGCATGCTCACCATCGCGACCGAGCTGCCCGGCGCGCTCGACACGATCAGGATGGCCGTCGCGGAAGGCGTCATCGCGGCCCTGGGCCACAGCGACGCCGACTACGACCAGACGCTCGAAGGCATCGAGGCGGGCGCGAGCGTGGCCACACACCTCTACAACGCGATGCCGCCGCTCGGGCACCGCGCGCCCGGTCCCGTGGCGGCCCTGCTCGACGACGAGCGGGTGACGGTCGAGCTGATCAACGACGGCGTACACGTGCACCCGGCGATGCTGCGGCTGGCGTACGAGGTGGCCGGGCCAGGCAGGACCACGCTGGTCACGGACGCGATCTCGGCCACCGGGCTGGGCGACGGCGACTACGTACTCGGTCCCATGCGGGTGCGCGTGGAAGACGGCGTGGCCAGGCTGGTCGACGGCAGCACGATCGCGGGCTCCACGCTGACCATGGACGTCGCGTTCAGGCGCAGCGTCCAGGAGGTGGGGATGTCGCTGCCGGACGCCGTCCAGGTGGCCTCGCTGACGCCCGCGCGGGTGCTCGGGCTGGCCGGCCGGATCGGCTCGATCGCCGTCGGCAAGGCGGCCGACCTGGTGGTGCTGTCCGACTCGCTGGAGGTGGCCGGGGTGATGAAGGACGGCGGCTGGATCACGGAGCCGCGATGATCCTCACGGTGACGCTCAACCTCGCGCTCGACGTGACCTACCAGGTCCCCCGCGTGGACTGGGACGGTGTCAACCGGGTGGGCGGCGTGCACCGGCGGGCCGGCGGCAAGGGCGTCAACGTGGCCCGCGTCCTGGCCGCGCTCGGCCAGGAAGTGATCGTCATGGGGCTGGCGGGCGGGCCGACAGGGCGGGCGATCGAGGCGGACCTGCGCGCGGCCGGTCTGGAGTGCGCGCTGTGCGGCATCGCCGGTGACTCCCGTACCACGCTGGCGGTCTCCGAGACGGCCGGGCCGCGGACCGCGCTGTTCAACGAGCCAGGCCCCGAGGTCACACCGGCCGAGCTGGCGGACTTCATCCGGCGCTACACCGCGCTCGCGGCCATCGCCGACGCGGTGGTCATCGCGGGCAGCCTGCCCCGGGGTGTCCCCATCGACGCCTATGCCACGCTGACGGCGATCGCGGCCGAACGGGACGTTCCCGCCATCGTGGACGCCGACGGAGAGCCGCTGCGCCACGCGCCCAAGGGCCGGCCCGCCGTCGTCAAGCCCAACGCGGCGGAGCTGGCCAGGGCCGTGCCCGGCGGCACCCTCGCCGACGGCGCGCGGGCGTTGCGCGAGCGGGGAGCCGAGTCCGTGGTGGTGTCCATGGGCTCGGACGGGCTGCTGGCCGTCACCGGGGAAGGGACGTTCCGGGCGCGGATGCCGTACACGGTGGCGGGCAATCCGACCGGCGCGGGCGACTCGCTGGTAGCGGGCCTGGCGCTGGGCCTGGTCCGGCCGGAGCCGTGGCCCGACCGGCTCAGGCGGGCGGCGGCGCTGGGCGCGGCGGCCGTGGCCGCGCCGGTGGCGGGCGAGTTCGACCAGGACGTGTACACCGCCGTGCATCCGCTGATCGTCATCACGTAAGGAGCCACGACATGCCCCTCGCCGCCCTCGGCGACATCGTCAGCCAGTCACCCATGGGTCTGGGCGCGTTCAACGTGATCCAGCTGGAGCACGCCACCGCGATCGTGACCGGCGCCGAGGCCCTCGGGCTGCCGGTCGTGCTGCAGATCAGCGAGAACTGCGTGCGCTACCACGGCGCCCTGGAGCCGGTCGCGCTGGCCGCGCTCGCCATCGCCAGGCGCGCCGAGGTGCCGGTCGCCGTCCACCTCGACCACGCCACCGACCGCGCGCTCGTCGAGGAGGCCGTGGAGCTGGGGCTCGGCTCGGTCATGTACGACGCCTCCGCCCTGCCCGACGAGGACAACGTACGCGCCACGGCCGAGGTGGCGGCCTGGTGCCACGGGCGCGGCGTGTGGGTGGAGGCCGAACTGGGGGAGGTCGGGGGCAAGGACGGCGTACACGCGCCCGGCGCCCGTACGAAGCCGCACGAGGCGGCCGGCTACGTGGCCAGGACCGGCGTGGACGCGCTGGCCGTGGCCGTGGGGACGTCGCACGCGATGACCACCAAGGACGCGGTCCTGGACCTGGACCTCATCGCCGAGTTGCGGGCCGCCGTGCCGGTGCCCCTGGTGCTGCACGGCTCGTCGGGGGTGCCCGACGACGTGCTGCGCGCGGCCGTACGGCACGGCATGAAGAAGATCAACATCGCGACCCACCTGAACAAGGCGTTCACCGCCGCGGTACGCGACTACCTGACCCACGACGGCCGCGTCGTCGACTCCCGCAAATACCTCAAGGCCGGCCGGGACGCCGTGGCCAGGGAGGTCACCCACCTGCTGGGCGTCCTCACGAGCTGAGCTCCTTGCGCATCAGCACGACCGAGCGCCCTTCGATGCCCTCGCGACCGGTCTCGACGTAGCCGAGCGAGGAGTAGAGGGAGATGTTCGAGGCCATCTTGACGTTCGTGTAGAGGCGCAGGGCGGGGAGTCCCAGTCTGCGCGCCTCCTCCTCCGCGTGCGCCAGCAGCCCGCGCCCGATGCCCCTGCCCTGGCTCCCGGGGTCCACCGCGACGTTCTCCACCAGCAGGACGCCGTCCTCGGGGACGAGCACGACGAGCCCTCGGAGGTCGGGCGTGACGTGCACCCGACCGGCCGCGATGAACGCGGCGTAGTCGGCCTCCATCGGCAGCGGCCGCATGCCGATGACCTCGATCCACGGCGAGTAGGCGTCGTGGACGAGCTTCTCGACGGCCGCTCTGTCGGCCTCCCTCGCCAGTCTCATGCACCCAATGTTGCCAGCACGCGTTGGACCTGCCGCTCGAAGGTCCCCGGTGCGTTGCGCGGGCTGTCGTGCGAGAGCAGGAACAACCAGATCAGCGCCTGAACCTTGCGGCACTCGCGCAGCCGCCGCTCCTCCGGCGCGCTCAGCTCGAACCGCTGGGCGATCTCCACCTCGCCGTCCACCCACATCGACACGTGCTCGGCCAGCTCCGCCAGCTCGAACGCCAGGTCGCTGCGGCCGGAGTCCTCGAAGTCGACGATGCGGACGCGGGTGCCGTCCCACAGGAAGTTCGCCAGGTTGCCGTCACCGGCCCCGAACACCGGCCGCACCCCCGACTCGCCCGGCGACCAGCTCTCCAGCCACCGCAGGCCCTCTTTCACCGCCCGGTCCGCCTGCGGGTCCCTCGGCTGCCAGGCCGCGCACCGCCGCCCGACCCACTCGACGACCGCCTCGCGCTGCCAGGGGCGTACCGGGACGGTCCGCAGGACAGGCTGTGGGACGGCCGCGTACAGCTCGGTGAGCGCGTCCGCCATGGCCGTCACGTGCCGCGGCTCCCGCCTGACGAGTCCGCGCATCGGCGCCCCGCCGAGCCTCGACATGCGCACCACGCCGTCCTCGAACGCGATCGGCTCCGGAACCAGGTCATGGACATACCCCGCGAGCAACGTCAGCGCCCGCCACTCGCGCTCGGCGGCGCCCGGCGTCGTGTCGACGTACCGCTTGGTGACGACGTCGCCCTCGATGGTCAGCTCGTGGGTGTACTGAAGATCAGGCATCCCCGCATGCTAGGGGCTGATCACCAGGACAGTTGCCGGCCGTCGCGGAAGAACCCGCCGCTGGGCCCGTCGTCGGGCAGGTCCACGGCCCACAGCACGCTCTTGGCCCCCTCCGCGACCGGCCGACCGCCAGGCCCGCCCATGTCCGTCGCCACCCAGCGCCTCCCGCACCACCGTCAGATCCGCGTCCGAGGCCCGCTGCCAGGTGTCGTAGTGGATGGCGGCATTGTTGACCAGCACGTGCGCCTGCCCGTACGACTCCCGTACGCCCCGGGCGAGCCGTTCCACGGACTCGTGATCGGCCACGTCCAACTGGTACGCCACCACCGCCTCGCCGAGGCCGAGATCCCCGGCGGCCCGCTCCGCCTTGCCGAGATCTCTGGCCGTCAGCAGCACGGTGTCACCGGTCAGCGCGAGCCGCCTGGCCACCTCCAGCCCGATCCCCCGATTGGCCCCCGTGACCACGCAGACCCGACCCGCCATCGTCCCCCCTCGAAACCCGGCGCCGGAGAAAGTCGCGTTCCACCTCGTTCCGCGCGCGGGCGAGCGCGGCCTCGTACGCCCGCACCGCCTCCGCCTCGCGCCCCAGCCGCCGCAGCAGATCAGCGCGTATCGCATGGAACAGGTGGTACGCCTCCACCTCCAGCTCATCGACCAGCGCGAGCGCCTTCTCCGGCCCCTCCACCTCGGCCACCGCCACCGCGCGGTGCAGGGCCACGACCGGACTCGGATCGAACGCCAGCAGCAGATCGTACAGTCGCACGATCTGCCCCCAGTCGGTGTCAGCCACGCTGGGCGCGTCGCTGTGCACGGCGTTGACGGCGGCCTGGATCTGGTACGGCCCGGGCCGGTCGAGCCGCAGGAACCGCCGTACGATGCCCTGCCCCTCCTCGATCAGCCGCCGATCCCACAGCCCCCGATCCTGCTCGGCCAGCAGCACCAACTCGCCGTCCCCCGCGGTACGCGCGGCGCGCCGCGAGTCGATCAGCAACATGAGCGCCAGCAGCCCCATGACCTCGGGTTCGTCCGGCATCAGCGCGTCCAGCACCCGCCCGAGCCTGATGGCCTCCGCGCACAACTCCTCGCGGACCAGCCGATCCCCCGAACTGGCCGCGTAACCCTCGTTGAAGATCAGGTACACGACCGCCAGCACGGCCCGCAGCCGGCCGGGCAGGTCGGCCTCCTTCGGCACCCGGTACGGGATCCCGGCGTCCCGGATCTTGTTCTTGGCCCTGACCAGCCGCTGCGCCATGGTCGCCTCGGGCACCAGGAACGCGCGGGCGATCTCCGCCGTCGTCAGCCCGCCGAGCAGCCGCAGCGTCAGAGCGACCTGGGCATGCGTGGCGAGCGCCGGATGGCAGCAGGTGAAGATCAGCCGCAGCCGGTCGTCGCGTACCGGCCCCTCTTCCCGCGGCTCGTCGCGCGCGTGCAGCAGCGCGGCCTGCGCGTGCTTGTCCGGCCGGGCCGCCTCCCTGCGCAGCCGGTCGATGGCCCGGTTGCGGGCCGTGGTGATGATCCACCCCGCTGGGCTCGGCGGCGCCCCATCCGACGGCCACCGCCGTACCGCGACCGTGAACGCCTCCTGCACCGCCTCCTCGGCGACGTCGATGTCCCCGAAGGCCCGCACGAGAACGGACACGGCCCGGCCGTACTCCTCACGGAACACGCGCTCGACCATGGAGACGTCGCGCATCGGCGAACGCCCCCCTAGCGCCCGGCCCTGCGTACCATCGCCTCCACGGTGTTCTTCGCCACCAACAGGGAGGCCCCGGTCGCCTTTCGATAGATCTTGATGGCCATAATGAGCTTCTTCTCCTCCAGCGCCTGATAGAACTCCGGCGGCAGGAACGGCCCCTCGTCGTCCACGAGCGCGGGATCGATGCCGAGATGCCGATGAAGGTTCGCGACCTGTTGCTCCAACCGGGCGATTCTCTCCTCAACGGATTCCATGGCGGAAACCTTATGTCACTTCGCGTCGGGCTCCAGGAGCACTTCGGCGAGCTGCTTGCCGAACTCCTCAGGATGCTCGGTGTATCCGCCGTGCCCGCCGGGGAACTCCGTCAGCTCGCGCCCGAGCCGGCGGGCCAGCTCGGCGGCCGGCCGGTACGGCAGGTGCCCGCGCGTCTCCCGCCCGGCCGCGAGCACCAGCCGGTCGGACCCGGCCGCCAGCGCGTCCATGTCGGGCACGTACGACGTGAACTGCCGCAACTCGTGCTCCATGAAGAGCGGCATGTTGGCGCGGGCCCTGGCCACCCGCTCGGCGGCACGCGGCGGCAGCGACGCCGGGTCGGGCAGCTCCCGCAGCGTCCCGCCGATCCCGGCCATCATGTGCGCCCCCGCCGCGCCGAGCCCCTCGGTCAGGAAGAGGTCGTAGACCTTGCCGAAGAACGCCCGCTGCTCGGCGGCGTCCGGCAGCACCTCGACGCACGGCGGCTCGTGCGCGACGACCCTGCGCACCCGCTCCGGGTGCCGCGCGAGCAGGTCGAGCGCGACGATGCCCCCGTCGCTGCCGCCGAAGACGTACGCGCTGCCGCCCAGGTGCTCGATCAGCAGGCTGAGGTCGTCGCTCCACACCTGCACCCGCTGGTCCTCGGCAGGGCCGTCGAGGACGCTGCGCGAGTAGCCGCGCGGATCGACCGCGACGACCGTGAAGTGCGCGCCGAGAACCTCACCGATCCCGTCGAAGACCCCGGCGTCACCCCCTCCCCCCGGCACCGCCACCAGCACCGGGCCCTCCCCGCGCACCTCGTGGTACAGCCGGGCCCCCGGCACTCGCAACATCGCTGCTCTCATCGGCTCCGCTCCTCCTCGCTCGCCCTGGGCCAGTGCTCCAGCAGCACGTGCAGGGCGTCGATGGCGCGCGCCCATGACGTGTCCACGTCCCTGGGGTGCGCGAAGCCGCCCGCGGCCTCAAGGCTGGTGTATCCGTGGAAGGTGCTGCGCAGCAGCCGGACGGCATCGGTCAGATCCGGCTCCTCCAGGTCGTAACCCCGCAACATCCCGTACGTCAGCTCGCCGGTACGCCGGTAGACCGTCGTATCGGCGACCTCGGCGGGATCCAGTTTGCTCTGCGTCGCCGCGTACCGGCCGGGGTGGCGCAGCGCGTACTCGCGGTAGGCCCCGGCGAACGCGACCAGCGCGTCCTTCCCAGAACGCCCGGCCACGGCCGCGCCGATGTGGTCGATCAGCTCCCCGGCGGCCAGGATGGCCACCCTCGTACGCAGATCCTGGAGATTCCTGACATGCGAATACAGGCTCGCGTCCTTGACACCGAACCGCCGCGCCAGCGCCGACACGGTGACGTGGTCGAAGCCGACCTCGTCGGCGAGCTCGGCCGCGGCCCGGGTGAGCCGCTCGGCCGTCAGCCCCGCACGCGCGGCCATCCGCCACCTCCCACTTTCCTAGGACTCCTAGGTTACAGGCTAGACCACATAGGAAAGTGGCCCGCCGTAGAACAGCGGGCCACCGAAAAGAGACGTCAGTGCTGGATCGGGGCGACGACGACCTCGACCCGCTGGAACTCCTTGATGTCCGAGTAGCCGGTCGACGCCATGGTCCGCTTGAGCGCGCCCATCAGGTTCATCGACCCGTCCGCCACGCTCGAAGGACCGTGCAGGATCTGCTCCAGCGTGCCGACCGTGCCGAACCCGACCCGCCGCCCCCGCGGCAGATCCGGGTGGTGCGCCTCCGACCCCCAGTGGAAGCCGTGCCCGGGCGCCTCGGCCGCCCGCGCCAGCGGCGAGCCCACCATCACGGCGTCGGCCCCGCACGCGATGGCCTTGGCGATGTCACCGGACGTGCCCATGCCGCCGTCCGCGATCACGTGTACGTAGCGGCCGCCTGACTCGTCCATGTAGTCTCTGCGCGCCGCCGCGACGTCCGAGATCGCGGTGGCCATCGGCACCGCCACCCCGAGCACGTTGCGCGTCGTGTGTGAGGCGCCGCCGCCGAACCCGACCAGCACGCCGGCCGCGCCCGTGCGCATCAGGTGCAGCGCGGCGGTGTAGGTGGCGCAGCCGCCCACGATCACCGGCACGTCGAGCTCGTAGATGAACTGCTTGAGGTTGAGCGGCTCGGCCCGGCCGGACACGTGCTCGGCGGAGACGGTCGTGCCGCGGATGACGAAGATGTCGACACCCGCGTCGATCACGGTCTTGTGGTACTGGACGGTGCGCTGCGGCGACAGCCGTACGGCGGTCGTCACCCCGGAGGCCCGGATCTCCTCGATCCTGCGGCCGATCAGCTCCTCCTGGATCGGCGCCGCGTAGATCTCCTGGAGCCGCCTGGTGGCCGCCGCCACGTCCAGGACGGCGCATTCCTCCAGCAGCGGCGACGGGTCCTCGTAGCGGGTCCAGAGCCCTTCGAGGTCGAGCGGCGCCAGACCGCCGAGCCGGCCGATCTCGATCGCGGTGGCGGGCGACACCACGCTGTCCATGGGAGCGACGACCACGGGCAGCTCGAACCGGTAGGCGTCGATCTGCCACGCGATCGAGACCTCTTCCGGATCACGGGTGCGCCGCGAGGGCACCAGGCCGATCTCGTCCAGCGAATACGCCCGCCGCCCGGTCTTCCCCCGGCCGATCTCCACCTGCTGAGTCATGAACTTACCTTCTGTGATAGTTCGGAGCTTCCACGGTCATCTGGATGTCGTGGGGGTGGCTCTCCTTGAGCCCTGCCGAGGTGATCGGCATGAGCTCGCAATCGGTGTGCATCTGGTCGATCGTGCGGCAGCCCGCGTACCACATGCCCTGGCGCAACCCGCCGATGAGCTGGTGCGCGACGGCCGCGACCGGACCCCGGTAGGGCACCTGACCCTCGATGCCCTCCGGGATGTACTTGTCCTCGCCGCCGACCTCGGCCTGCGCGTAGCGGTCCTTGCTGAAGGAGGTGCCGCCACGCTCACGATTGCGTACGGCGCCGAGCGACCCCATCCCCCGGTACGACTTGAACTGCTTGCCGTTGATGAAGATCAACTCACCGGGCGACTCCTCGCACCCCGCGAGCAGCGAGCCCAGCATGACCGTGTTGGCGCCGGCCGCGATCGCCTTGACGATGTCGCCGGAGTATTGCAGGCCGCCGTCCCCGATGACCGGCACGCCCGCGGGAGCACACGCCTTGGACGCCTCGTAGATGGCCGTGACCTGCGGCGCGCCGACCCCGGCCACCACGCGCGTGGTGCAGATGGACCCGGGCCCGACCCCGACCTTGACCGCGTCCACGCCGGCGTCGACCAGCATCTGCGCGCCCGCCCTGGTGGCGATGTTGCCGCCGATGACCTGGACCTTGCTGTTCGACTTGACCTTGGCGATCATGTCGGCCAGCCCTCTGGAGTGCCCGTGGGCCACGTCCACGACGATCACGTCGACCCCGGCCTCGATCAGCGCCTTGGCACGCACCTCGGCGTCGCCGCCGACGCCCACGGCCGCGCCCACCAGCAGGCGGCCGTCGGCGTCCTTGGTGGACAGTGGGTACTGCTCGCTCTTGGTGAAGTCCTTGACCGTGATCAGGCCGCGCAGCCGGCCATCGGCGTCGACCAGGGGAAGCTTCTCGATCTTGTTCTTCCGCAGCAGGGCGAACGCCTCGTCCCGCGACACCCCCACCCGGGCGGTGACCAGCGGCATCTTGGTCATGACCTCGCGTACGGGCCGCGACTGGTCACTCTCAAACCGCATATCACGATTTGTCACGATCCCCACCAGCGTCCCGGACATGTCGGTAACCGGCACCCCAGAGATCCGGTACGTCGCGCACAACCGCTCGACGTCCGCCAGCGTGTCGTCCGGGCTGCACGTCACGGGATTGGTCACCATGCCGGCCTCGGACCGCTTGACCAGGTCCGCCTGCTGCGCCTGCTCCTCGACCGACAGGTTGCGATGCAGGATGCCGATGCCGCCCTGCCGCGCCATGGCGACCGCCATGCGGGCCTCGGTGACGGTGTCCATGGCCGCGGAGACCAGCGGAATGGACAGCGAGATCCCCCTGGACAGACGGGACCGGGTGTCGGCCTCGCCGGGCTGGAGATCTGAGTATCCGGGCACCAGCAGCACATCGTCGAAGGTCAAACCCATCTCGGTGAACTTGGACATGCCACGGCCCCCTCCTGCCAGTGCACTGATATTCACCAAAGTCTAGGCCCTAGCTCCAAAAGAGGCGCTGACGGCCCTGCTTATGGCCGCACTTCGTTCGGCGGGCTCGTCCGCCCGATGCCGCCGTCTTCCCCCACTCCGCTCGCTTCGCTCCCTACACTCCTCCAGACGACGGCGCTCCCTCGCAGTGTTCATGGCCTCCACCCGTGGAGGCGGGCTCGTCCGCCCAATGCCGCCGTCTTCCCCCACTCCGCTCGCTTCGCTCCCTACGCTCCTCCAGACGACGGCGCTCCCTCGCAAAAGCATGGCCTCACTCCGTGGGGCCGGCGACACGGTCGCCCTAGGCTGTCGCCGGACGCGCGGATGCCGGGAGCACGATGACCCCCACGGTCCGTCGTACTCCCGGCATCGAAAGAGCGCCGGGGGATGGGACCGTGATCCGTCCCACCCCCCGGCCACCGGCATCCGGGCGTGGCGCGCAATGCACCACCGAACCCCCCTCCGCGTTCTGATGGGCGGCGCGACCGCGCCCTTCGAAGATGCCGACGCTAGGTAAAGCCTGCGTTACTCAGCGGCGCATCGCAATGTGAAAACGTGCAAGTTCACGAAGTTGCACTTCCCACCCGTTCGGTCGGTGGAACGCGTGTACAGGAACACGCGAGAAAGAGCGGACACGGGGGCGAGGCGGCGTTATCCTCGCGGCACGCCCGTGTCCCCCCGACGGAGCCGCCCACATGCCCAACGAGCCCCGCACCGTGTCCGATCCCTTCGAGACGCTGGGCCTCGACCCCGCACAGACCGCGCTCTATTCGGCGGTCCTGCGCCTGCACAGAGCGACGCGCAGCGATCTGGCGCAGGCCATGGACGGGCCGGTCGAGAAGGTCGGCCGGCAACTCGACGACCTGGTCAAACTGGGGGTGATCGACGAGCAGTCGGGCGAATACCTGGCCAGGCACCCGGCCGCCGCACTCGGGCGGGTGATCGCCGCACGGCTCGACCGGCTGGCCGAGGAGAGCCGCATGATCGACTCGGCGCTCGGCTCCATCCGCGGCCTGATCCGCGACTACGACGCCGGGCGCGACTACCAGAGCGGGCCCTTCACGGTGGAGTTGGTGAGCGGGGCGGACGTGCTCTACGAGAGCGTCGCCGGCATGGCCGTACAGGCCCCCGGACTCGAGTTGCTCACCGCCGTCCCAGACGAGCGCACCATGACCGACTTTGTCCGGAAATTTGCGGACCTGTGGATTGACGCGCAGGAACGGAAGCTGCTCACCGTGCACGCGATCGTCCCGGTGAACACCCTGCCCCTCCCCGGCGTCCGCGACCAGCTCACGCGCCTGGTCGAGAGCGGCGGCCAGGTACGCACGATGGACCGGGTGCCGAGCTGGTTCATGACCGTGGGGGCGGAGGCGGCCGGTCTGCCCGCGCTCTGGGGCGGCAACCTGCCCGACCTCGCGTACAACTTCCATCTCGTACGCGCTCCGGTCGTGGTGGGTGTGCTCCAGTCCCTCTTCGGCGAGTTGTGGGGCCGTGCCGTGCCCCTGCCGTGGTACCGCGGGGGCGGCATGGTGCAGGTGCTCCGCCTGGCCGCCCAGGGCATGTGCGACGAGTCGATAGCCCGCCAGCTGGGGGTCTCGGTCAGAACGGTCCGGGCGAGGTTCGCCGACGCCATCGCCGAACTCGGTGCTCAATCACGCTTCCACGCAGGTGTGGAGGCCACGAGACGCGGATGGCTGAGCTAATGTCCACCGCTCGGGCCTCTTCGGTCATATGGTGGGAAGGTGCTGGAAGACGTCCCCCGCGACCCGTTCGCGGACGACCCGAACGACCCTTCCTCGGCGATGGGCGCGCTCGACGACGCCGAGCCACTCACCGCGGCCGAGCGTGACGAGGCCATCACCGACCTCGCCGACGTCGAGGTCTTCCGCTCTCTGCTCGAACCGCAGGGCGTGCTCGGCCTCGTGCTCGACTGCCCTGAATGCGGCGAGCAGCACTTCTTCGACTGGGAGCTGCTGCGCGGCAACCTACGCCAGATGATCGAGAAGGGTCAGCCACAGGTCCACGAGCCGGCCTTTCACCCCGACCCCGCCGACTACGTCACCTGGGAGTACGCCAGAGGCTATGTCGACGGCGTCATCGACACGGAGGAGCGCCGCTGATCCACGTCATCGAGCAGCACGGCCAGCAACCGCGCCGCTGGATCGGCTGAGCCGGGCATCTCACCACGACCGAGCGCATCGAGCAGCGCGTCGGTCTCCTCTTCCTCTTGCGTCAAGCCGACTCCAGCTCGGCCATCTGCCGCAACCTCGCCAGCGCCCGATGCTGGGCGACGCGGACCGCACCTGGTGACATACCGAGTACATTACCGGTCTCCTCAGCCGACAGACCCGACACCACTCGCAACAGCAGCAACTCCCGTTGGTTCTCTGGCAGCCTGGCCAGCAGCCGGCGCGCGTGCTCCACCTCGATGTAGCGGACCACGGTCTCCTCGGGCCCCGGTCCGTCGTCGGGCCCGTCGGGCAGATCCTGGGTCGGGACGGCCGAGCGCACCGAACTGCGCAGCGCGTCGGCCACCTTGTGCGAGGCGATCCCGAACACGAAGGACGCGAACGGCCGCCCCATGTCCCGGTATCGCGGCAACGCGGACAGCACCGCGATGCACACCTCCTGGGCAACGTCGTCGGCAATGTGATATTGCCCCGAAACCCTGCCCAGCCTGGCACGGCAATACCGCACCACCATCGGACGCAACTCACCGAGCAGGGATTCGATCGCACTGCGATCTCCCTGTACGGCGAGGCTCGTCAGTTCCCTAAGGTCGGAGTCATCCGTCCGTTCCGGAAGTCTCGACGCGAGCCTTACCCCAATTTTGGCGTCGGCGACGCTTCCCTCGCTCACGATAGGCATGATGCCCGCACTGATCGGGCCTGTCGTCATGGCGAACGGCTACGGATTGGTCACATTGAAGCGACGATAACCAAGAGTAATCGCGTAGGTACACTAAGGCTAATAACCTGACATAATATTTCACGCTATAACCCGGAATGCGCGACAATTGTCAGACCCCAGACGCTTATCACCCACCCTCGGTTTACTCCATTAATGCACCTTTTCCCCCAATTCTCCCCATCCCGCCAAGAAACCGCAGGTCGAAACCACTGACACCTCCCCGCCTCCGGGCCCTGGTGGCGGGGTGGCCTGTTCGCGGGTCGCCCGGGTTGAGAGCGCCCTACAAACGCGCACAAAAGCCACACGGCCCGCACCCTCTCCGGGGTGCGGGCCGTGATGTGGAGGAACCGGGGTCAGTGGCCGTGGCCGTGACCGTGGCCCTGGCCGGCGGCCGGGGCCTCCTCCTCGGGCTTGTCCACCACGAGCGCCTCGGTCGTGAGCAGCATGCCGGCGATGGACGCGGCATTCTGCACAGCCGACCGCGTGACCTTGACCGGGTCGCTGACGCCCTGGTCGAGGAGGTTGCCGTATTCGCCGGTGGCCGCGTTGAAGCCGTGGCCGAGGGACATCTCGGCGACCTTGTGGGTCACCACGTAGCCCTCGAGACCGGCGTTCTCGGCAATCCAGCGGGCGGGCTCCACCAGGGCGCGGCGGACGACGCCGACACCGGTGGCCTCGTCGCCCGTCAGGCCGAGGTCGTCGAGGTCCTTGCCCACGTGGATCAGCGCGGCGCCACCGCCGGCGACGATGCCCTCCTCGATCGCGGCGCGCGTCGCGGAGATGGCGTCCTCGAGACGGTGCTTCTTCTCCTTCAGCTCCACCTCGGTGGCGGCGCCGACGCGCAGCACGCACACACCGCCGGCGAGCTTGGCCAGACGCTCCTGCAGCTTCTCGCGGTCCCAGTCGGAGTCGGACTGCTCGATGGCAATCTTGATCTCCTTGACGCGGTCCTCGATGGCCGTCGCGTCGCCGGCGCCGTCGACGATGGTCGTGGCGTCCTTGGTGACGACGATGCGCCGGGCGGTGCCGAGCACCTCGGTGCCGACGTGCTCCAGCTTGAGGCCGACCTCCTCGCTGACGACCTGGCCGCCGGTGAGGATGGCCATGTCCTGCAGCATCGCCTTACGGCGGTCGCCGAAGCCCGGAGCCTTGACGGCCACGGAGGTGAACGTGCCGCGGATCTTGTTGGTGACCAGGACGGCCAGGGCCTCGCCCTCGACGTCCTCGGCGACCACCAGCAGCGGCTTCTTCGTCTGGGCGATCTTCTCCAGCAGCGGCAGGAAGTCCGCGATGGAGGCGATCTTGCCCTGGGTGAGCAGGATGTAGGCGTCCTCGAGGACGGACTCCATCCGCTCGGGGTCCGTCACCATGTAGGCCGACAGGTAGCCCTTGTCGAACTGCATGCCCTCGGTGAACTCGAGCTCCATGCCCATGGCGTTGGACTCTTCGACGGTGAGGACACCGTCCTTGCCCACCTTGTCGAACGCCTCGGCGATCAGGTCGCCGATCTTCGCGTCCTGAGCGGAGATCGTCGCGACGTTGGCGATCTCCTTCTTGTCCTCGACCGGGCGGGCGCTGGCGAGCAGCTTGTCGCTGATCTCCTTGGCGGCCTTGTCGATGCCGCGCTTGAGCGACAGCGGCGAGGCGCCGGCCGCCACGTTGCGCAGGCCCTCGCGGACCATCGCCTGGGCCAGGACGGTCGCGGTGGTGGTGCCGTCGCCCGCGATGTCGTTGGTCTTGGTGGCGACTTCCTTGGCGAGCTGGGCGCCGAGGTTCTCGTAGCGCTCCTCCAGCTCGATCTCACGAGCGATGGTGACACCGTCGTTCGTGATCGTCGGCGCACCGAACTTCTTGTCGATGACGACGTTGCGGCCACGGGGGCCGAGGGTAACCTTCACGGCGTCCGCGAGGGCGTTGACGCCACGCTCGAGCGCGCGGCGGGCGTCCTCGTTGAACTCCAGGATCTTCGCCATTTGAGAATCCTCTCCTAGCGTCGAAAGCCCCGGCCGCCTTTAGAGCGCCCGGGGCTCGACACAACCGGCCTACTTCTCGATGATCGCGAGAACATCGCGGGCGGAGAGCACGAGGTACTCCTCGCCGCCGTACTTGACCTCCGTGCCGCCGTACTTGCTGTAGAGGACGATGTCGCCCTCAGAGACGTCGAGCGGAATCCGCTTGTCGCCGTCCTCGTCCCAGTTGCCCGGGCCCACCGCGAGGACCCGGCCCTCCTGCGGCTTCTCCTTGGCGGTGTCTGGGATGACCAGGCCGGAAGCGGTGGTCTGCTCGGCCTCAAGCGGCTGAACCACAATGCGGTCGCCGAGCGGCTTAACGGGAACCTTGGTGGCGGTCGTCACGATCGGACCTCCCCTTCAGATTTGAATGATCTAGAAGAGGCGACCAGCTGGGCCTGCCGTCGCGGGTGTCAGACCTGCCTCGTCGCACGTTGGCACTCTCAAGGGGAGAGTGCCAACAGGAAACATATGCAAGAGGGGCTTGACAGTCAACACGAACGCGTCTGCTGAGAGCGATCAGAGGCGGTGGCCGACGGCTGGATCGCCCAGGATGCCAGGCCGGGACGGGGTTCGCGAGCCGAGCACCCGCCGAGGAATTCGTCGACGCCGTTCGACGGGTCGCGCGGCGCCGGCATGGCGCTAACGTCGTGTGACGTGGACCTCGACGCCTTCAACGAGTTGCTGACCCCGCGCGGGCAGCGCGCCCTCGCCGAGGCCGGGGAGCTCACGGGCGCCGACCCGGTCGCCGCCGCCACCAGAATGCGCAGGACGTACGACGCCGCCCTCACCTCCGCCGCCCTCACGCAGGCGGGGCTGCGCGTACGGGCCAGGGCCAAGTTCGGCGCGGACGCCGGCGAGATGTACTTCACCCCGCACGGCCTGGAGCAGTCCACCCGGGCGGAGGTCGCGGGACACCGAGCCCGCCGCGTCGTCGCCGCCCACCACCTGGGCCCCCGGGTCATGGACGCCTGTTGCGGCGTCGGCGGCGACCTCATCGCGCTGGCCCGCGCCGGCTGCGCCGTGTCGGCCGTGGACGTCGATCCGCTGACCGTCGCGGTGGCCAGGGCCAACGCCCACGCGCTTGGGCCGGCCGGACGGGTGACGGTGAGCGTGGCGGACGCTGCCACCGTACGACCGGAGGACCACGACGTGCTGTTCGCCGACCCGGCACGGCGTACGGGCAGGGGCAGGACGTTCGACCCCATGGCCTACTCGCCGCCGTGGCCCGTGGTGCTCGACCTCGTCTCCAGGGCGGCGAAGGCGTGCCTCAAGGTGGCGCCCGGCATCCCGTACGAGTTCATCCCCGGGGACGCCGAGGCCGAGTGGGTCTCGTACAAGGGGGAGGTCAAGGAGGCCACGCTCTGGACCGGCCACGGGGACGGCGGCGGCCGGCGGGCCACGCTGCTGCCCGGCGGCCACTCGCTGGCCGCCACCGGCGTCCAGGCCACGGCCGGCCCGGTGGGGCGCTACGTCTACGAGCCCGACGGCGCCGCCGTCCGGGCGCATCTGGTGGGCGAGGTGGCCGAGATGGTCAACGGCCGTCTGCTCGACCCCATGATCGCCTACATCACCGCCGACGACCCGGTGGACACACCATGGGCCGCCAGATACGAAATAGCCGACGTTCTCCCGTTCTCGCTGAAAAAACTCCGCGCCACGCTCCGCGAACGGAAAATCGGAAACGTCACCATCAAAAAGCGCGGATCGGCCGTGGACATCGAACGCCTCCGCACCGACTTGCGGCTTAACGGAGACATGTCGGCCGTGATCATCTTGACCAGAATCATGGATAAGCCGTCTGTCCTCATCTGCGACGTACCCCCACCTGCCTGAACGACCATATCGGTCATTCTTCCGTTAACCGCGATCTTTCAATTCACCCCTGACGGACCTTGATCGAAAGGCTAAGGTGGGCGGGCGGGCGTTCTCCCCCTAATGCGGTTATCCGCGTTCTCGCTCTTTCATCTGCAAACCGGACCTATCCCACCGCTGCGCGGCAGACCGTCGGCGAGCGAAGGAGCTCTCGGTGGACAATTCCAACCACACCACCCTTCTCCAGGCAGGCGGCCATTCCGGCATCTCCGAGAGGATGCGAGACCTGCTCCAGCGTGCCGCCCAGGACCACGTCTACGAGCAGCGCACCCAGGGAGCCGTGCTCGACGAGATCCGCCAGCGGCTCGAAGGCATGGAGTGGCTGCTGCGCGAGGTCCGCGAGCGCGAGCTCGGCGGCCTCAGCGGCACGCTCGAGTCGGTCAACGGCCGGCTGGAGGAGATCTCCGCGAAGCCACCGATGTGGGCGGAGGGCCTGGCCCAGCACGTGGAGGCGGTCCGCGACCACGTCGACGCGGTCGGGGACAAGGTCGGCCAGGTGGACGCCCGCGTCACCCCGGTCGCCGAGCTGCCGAGCCTGTGGGCGGACCTCGGCACCGTGGGCGAGAGCGTGGAGGAGGCGCTCAACCGCCTGAAGGCCGTGCTCGACACCACTGATGGCATCACCAAGGGCATGTCCGGTTTCGCCGCCACTCTGGCCGGTCTCAACTCCAGCATGGAGGCCGCCGCCAGCCGCTTCACCAGGCTCGACAAGTCCGTGGCCGAGCTGACCTCGCGTACCGACCGCGTGGAGTGCGTGGTCACCGACCTCGCAGAAGGCGTCAACGACCGGCTGGCCGAGGCGACCGAGCAACTGGCCGTCAGGTCAGACGCCGCCGAGCAGCGCCTCACCGCCCGGCTCGCCGAGACCGGCCAGCGCCTGACGACCCGGCTGGAGGAGTCGGACCAGCGTCTGACGGCCCGCCTCGACCAGACCGACCAGCACCTCACAGAGCGCCTGGAAGAGACCGACCTGCGCCTCGCCACGCGGCTCGAAGACGCCGACCGGCGCCAGTCCGGCAGGCTGGACGAGGCGGACGAGCGGCTGACCGCCCGGCTCAAGGAGGCCGACGAGCAGCTGTCCAGCCACCTCGCCGACGTCGAGCAGCGGCTCACCACCCGCCTCGACGAGACCGACCAGCACCTCGCCGTCCGCCTGGACGAGGCGGACCAGCACCTCGCGACCCGCCTGGACCAGGCCGACCGGCACCTCGCGGCGCGGCTGGACGAGGCCGACCAGCACCTCGCGACCCGCCTGGACGAGGCCGACCAGCAGCTCGCCGTGCAGCTCGGCGAGAGCGACCAGCGACTGGCGGCCAGGCTCGACGGTGTGGACGCCCGGCTCGACCGGGTCGAGGGGCGGCTGGTGGGCCTGGACTCCAGGCTCACCGGGTTCGACAGCCGCCTGGAGTCCGCCGACGAGTGCCTGGCCGACATCGACACCAGGCTCGACGGCGTCGACGGCCGGATGAGCGGCGTCGACAAGCGGCTCACGTCCATGGACAGCCGGCTCGGCGGGGTGGACAAGCGGCTGGGCACCATGGACGGCCACCTGGGCCGGCACGACGACCGGTTCGACGCGCTCGACGTACGCATCGACGCCCGCTTCACCGCGCTCGACGAGCGCATGACCGCCGCTGACCAGCACCTCGGCGAGAGCGCCACCCGCAACGAGGGCCGCTTCAACAAGCTGGACAACCAGCTGGATTCCATCGACGAGCGGCTGGTGGAGGCGGAGGAGCACCTGAGCGGCCGCTTCGACGCCATCGACGGCCGGTTCGGCGGCCTCGGCACCCGGTTCGACGGCCTCGACACCCACCTCAGCGGCCTGGCCACCAGTGCCGAGCAGGCCGGCGAGCGCCTGGAGTCCGTGGACGACCGCATCGAGGCCGTCAGCCAGCGCATGGGCCAGCTCCCCGCCGCCCTGGAGATCCCCGAGCGGGTCGGCGAGATGATCAAGTCGCAGACCGGCGAGCAGGGCGAGCGCCTGGCGGCCGCCGCAGACGCGCTGACCGAGCTCGTCAGGTCCCGCCCGGACCGCGACGAGCTCGCCGAGACGGTCACCGGCATCGTCGAGCCCGCCACCAACGACCTCACCAAGCGCCTGGCCACCCTGGAGGAGACCATGCTGGCCCTGGCCGAGGCCCTGCTGCGCCCGGCCAGGACCAAGGACTGACCAGATCGACACCGGTCACGGGAACGTTCCGGCCAGGACCAAGGCGCTGGCCCTGGCCGGGGCCTGCTGCGCCCGGCCATGACCAAGGACCGGCCGGATCGCCACCGGGCGCGGGGGCGTCAGGTCGTCTCTACGGCGTCGTCTCCGCGGCGGCGGACAACCATGACGGCGAGGCCCTGCCGTCCGCTCTGAGGGGCCGTCAGGGCGATGCCGTGGCACACCAGGCGACGGCTATCGACCCGAGTCTGGCGCGAAGGGGCTCAGACGTGCACCGTCGTGATCGGCATCGAGGAGTCCGCCGGGATCTCCAGGGTCGACGGCGTGATCCCGGCCGCCACCAGATCGGACCCCAGGGCGGCCACCATGGCGCCGTTGTCGGTGCACAACCCGGGACGGGGCACCCGCAGGCGTACGCCGGCCGCGTCGCACCGCTCCTGGGCCAGCGCGCGAAGCCGGGAGTTGGCCGCCACGCCGCCGCCGATCAGCAGGTCGTGCACGTCGTACTTCCTGCATGCCCCCAGCGCCTTGCGGGTCAGCACGTCGACCACGGCCTCCTGGAACGAGGCGGCCACGTCGGGCACGTGTACGGACTGTCCCGAGGCCTCCCGGGCCTCGACCCAGCGCGCCACGGCCGTCTTGAGCCCGGAGAAGGAGAAGTCGAGCGTGCCGTCGTCGACCTTGCCGCGCGGGAACGCGATCGCCGTGCCCGAGCCGTCGCGGGCGGCCCGGTCGATGTGCGGCCCGCCGGGGAACGGCAGCCCCAGCACCCGCGCCACCTTGTCGAACGCCTCCCCCGCCGCGTCATCGACGGTGGCGCCGAGCGAGATGACGTCGGAGGCCACGTCGGGCACGAGCAGCAGCGACGAGTGCCCGCCCGACACCAGCATGGCGACGCACGGCTTGGGCAGCGGCCCGTGCTCCAACTGGTCGACCGCGACGTGGGCGGCGAGGTGGTTGACGCCGTAGAGGGGCACGCCGAGGCCGAGCGCGTAGGACTTGGCGGCGGCCACGCCGACCAGCAGCGCCCCTGCCAGCCCAGGGCCCGCGGTCACGGCGATGGCGTCGATGTCCGCGAACCTCAGCCCGGCCTCGGCCAGCGCGGCCTCCACGGTCGGCGTCATGGCCTCCAGATGGGCGCGCGAGGCCACCTCTGGCACCACGCCGCCGAATCTGGCGTGCTCGTCCATGCTGGAGGCGATCGTGTCGGCCAGCAGCGTGTGGCCCCTGACGATGCCGATGCCGGTCTCGTCGCAGGACGTCTCGATGCCCAGGACCAGGGGTGCGTCAGTCACCAAGCTTCCTTCTCATCATGATCGCGTCGGTGCCGTCGTCGTAGTAGCGGCGGCGGGTGCCGATGTCCTCGAATCCGAAATGCCGGTAGACCGCCTGCGCCCGCGGGTTGTCCGCGCGTACCTCGAGGAAGATCTCCCGCGCGCCCCTGCGGCCCGCCTCGGCCAGCAGTTCGGTCAGCATCGCGCTGCCGATGCCGGTGCCCTGGTGCTTCTCCAGCACCGCGATGGTCTGCACGTCGGCCTGGTCGGCCGCGGCGGCGAGCCCGGCGTAGGCCACGATCTCGCCGCCCACCAGGGCGACCACATAGTGTCGCGAGCGTGGCATCTCGGCCAGTTCGCCGCGCATCATGCCCTCGCTCCACGCGTCGAGCGGGAACGTGACCCGCTCGATCTCCATGACGGCCGGCAGGTCGGCCGGGGTCATCGGCCTGAGCTTCACGCCGTCACCCGCTTCGGCGCGCCCGGCACCACGGCGTCGGGCCTGCGCAGGTAGATCGGGCGTGGCGGGTCGAGCGGGATGCCCTCCGCGAGTCGCTCGACCGCGAGCGCGGCCAGGGCGCCCGCGTAGGGGTAGGGGGGCACATCGCCCCGGTGTCCCAATATTTCGGGGTAAAGGGCGGCGCCGGCTCCGACCACCGGCAGCCCCTCCACAGGTACGTCGGCCGGCCGGTCCACGAAGGGCCCGTCGCGCCTGGTGCGCCGGTCGGCGTAACGCGCCCAGAACACCTCCTTGCGCCGCGCGTCGGTGGCCACCAGGAACGGCTCGCCGAGCCCGCTGCCGTGGGCGACCGCGTCGAGCGTGCACACGCCGTACGCGGGCACCCCCAGCGTGGTCGCGAGGCCCTGCGCGGTCATCAGCCCGACACGCAGCCCGGTGTAGGGGCCGGGGCCGCTGCCCGCGACGATGGCGGTCACGTCGCGCAGCGCCGCGCCCGCCTCACTCAGCACCAGCTCGATGGTGGGCACAAGCAGCTCGCCGTGGCGCCGGGCGTCGATCGTGGTCGACTCGGCGAGCACCCGCCCCCCATCGTGGAGCGCGGCGGTGACGGCGGGCGTCGCGGTATCAAAGGCCAGGACCAGCACGACTGTCTAGCCTACCCGCAGGCCGGCTCTCACCTGCCCGATACCCGGATCAGGCCCAGCCCGTACGCCGCCGCAGCCAGTCGAGCGCCACCACACCCTGAGCCCGCTGAAACTCCCGCACCGTGGGAATCCCCGGCGGGGGCGGCTTGCGGGCCTGGCAGACGAAATAACCGGTCATCGCGGCGACGACCGCGGTCACGGCGGGATCGGGGTCGGTGCACAGCTCGTGCGGCGGCGGCCCGCCCTGCATGCCGACGGAGGGCAGCATGGCCAGCCGGTCGAACCACGGCGCGCCGACGCAGGCCCACGGCCAGTCCACGACGTAGACGCGGTCGCCGGCGAGCAGGATGTTGTCGGCCCGCAGGTCGGCGTGGACCAGGCTGTCTCCCGCTGCGGCCGCGGCCCAGCCCGACTCCAGCTCGGCCAGCTCGCCGAGATGGCGCAGCGCCCACGGGTCGAGGCCCTCGGCGTCCTCCTTGAGCAGCCGCCGCCAGCCCTGGAAGGCCCCGCCGAACGCCTCGGCGATCGGCGGCGCGTCGATCGGCGAGGGGGTGAGCGCGGCCGACATCCGATCGGCGGCGCCCAGCACCAGGTCCAGCTGGTCGCGCCGCCACGGCAGGTCGGGGTGCACGCCCTCGATGTCCTCGAAGACCAGCACCACCCAGCCCTCGGTCTCGAAGCCGATCAGCAGTCTCGGCGCGCACACGGACGAGGGGAGCGCGGCGGCGATCTTGAGCTCGGCGCGGTAGATGCTAGGGGTGTCGGGGTTCGGCTCGGGGCCGACGGCCTTGACGAAGGCCCGTCCGCCCCCTTCTGTACGGATCCGCACCGCGGCCGCCGGCGAGAAGCCGCCCGGCTGGGTGACCGCCTCGGCCACCCGCCCACCGAGAAACTCCTCGACAGCCGTACGCACCTTGGGATGCACCTCATGCCACGGCACGCGACTACCCGCGGCAGGCGGGTGGTTCTCTGCGCTCATACCTCATGCTCCCGCACTTCAAGCTCGGGAGGCGTAGACGATGATGTTGTCGATGTATTCGCCCTTGGCGTAGTCGAACCTGCCGCCGCAGGTGACCAGCTTGAGCCCGTCCTCGACGTAGACGCGGCGAGCCGGGAAGCTGTCCTTGTGCACCTGCTCGATGGAGTCGACCCTGAACTTCACGACCTTGCCGTCACTGCGTTCCACCGAGAGGGTCTCGCCCTTGCGTAACTGCCTGAGCTTGTAGAACACGGCGGGCGCGGTCTTCGTGTCGACGTGGCCGATGATCACCGAGGCGCCCTTCTCGCCAGGCACCGCGCTGCCGGTGAACCAGCCGGCCACCTTCGGCTTCTCGTACGGAGGCAGCTCGACCTCGCCGTTCTTCTCCATGCCGAGCTTCATCAACGGGGCCTCGAGGTCGATCGAGGGGATGTCGATGCTCTCCGGCACGACCGCGGCTGCGGGGGTGGTGCCGATCTCCATGTTCTTGCCGAACATGACCAGCAGCAGGCCCGTCACGGCGCCCGCCAGCACCACCCGTCCTGGACGGGCCATCCGCTATGCCCTGTTGCGCCGCTTGACCGCGATGCCGACGCCCGCGACCAGCGCCAGGCCGATCACGATGCCTGCCGGACCGAGCGGGATCGACGACTCGTCGGCCGCTTCCTGCCCGAACGTGCCGCCGCCTCCGGCTCTGGGCGCCTTGGTGGGCACGTCGGTCGGCACCGCCTCTGGCGCCACCACCCTGAGCGTGGTCCGCCCCATGTCGTTGGTCCCGTCGCACTTGACGTCCACGCGGTACGAGCCGCGCCGGACCGTGCCGGACACCTGTGCCTCACCGCTCACCCAGGGCGAACCGCCCGCTGCCGTGCCGGTCGGGCGCGGCGTGAGCGAGGCCGCCGGGGTCGGGTTGAGCGTGACGCCGTTGATGAACGCCCTGGAGGTCGCGGTGCCGGTGTGCGCCGGGCCGCCGGTGGGCTCGGGGCAGTTGGCCAGGACGTACACCCTGGAGGTCTCACCGGCGGGAACACTGTCCGGGTTGACCTGGACGAGGATGTTCTGCCGGGTGGTGGTCGGCTGGGGGCTGCCGGTCGGGGCGGCCGTGCCTGGCGCGGTAGGGGCCGGTGTGCTGCCCGTTGGTGTGGGTGTGGTCTCGGCCGAGGCTGTACAGCCCGTCAGACCGACCATGACGATGGCTCCCGCGTACGCGACTCGCCTGACCCTGAGCACCGGCCGCACCCCACTTTGCCGTCCTACCACCAAGCATCCACCAGAAATGTGGATGTCGCCCCACCTGATACCCACAAATTCTGGGCGAATCACTGACCAGTGATCATGATTTACATCATCGACCCGGTACGTCAAGGGTGCCAGCGTTGCCGGAAAATGGCCGGGATTTTAGGCTTCCAGCGGATCAGACGGCGTGTCGGCCCACCGCGGGCCCACTCCGCGCAGGGTCACGAGCCGGGCCTCGTCGCCGGCCTCGCGATCGATGTGGATCTCCAGCCGGTCGTCGGCCAGGCCCTCGACCAGCCCCTCACCCCACTCCACGACGGTGACGGACTCCTCCAGCGAGGCGTCCAGGTCCAGGTCGTCGACCTCCAGGTCGCCGCCCAGCCGGTAGGCGTCGACGTGGACGAGCGGCGGGCCCTGGCGCAGCGACGGGTGCACCCTGGCGATCACGAACGTGGGCGAGGTGATCGGGCCGCGTACCTTGAGGCCCTCGGCGATGCCCTGCACGAGCGTCGTCTTGCCCGCGCCGAGCGGCCCGGACAGGACCAGCAGGTCGCCGGCGCGCAGGAGCCCGGCCAGGCGGGCGCCGTACGCGCGCATGTCCTCGGCGGTGGCCACCCTCACTGCAGCTCCACCCTCTTGATCAGGTCGCGCAGCGCGTCGTTGACCACGCCCGGACGCTCCAGCTGGATCAGGTGGGACGTGTCGGGCACCTCGGTGAAGTGTGCCTTGGGCAGCGCCGCGGCGATGGCCCTGCTGTGGTCGGGCGGGGTCAGCCAGTCGCGATCGCCCACCATGATCGCGGTGGGCACGGGGTCGAGCACGTGGAGCGCGGAGAGCTTGTCGTGGTTCATCAGCGCCGGATAGAAGTCGGCGACCACCTCGGTCGGCGTCGCCCTGATCATGGACTCGGCGAAGTCGACCACGGTCGGGCTGATGTTCTTGGAGTCGCCGAACCCCATGTAGCGGGTGATCAGGAACGCGATGTCGCTCCCCACACTGCGGGTCCTGTCGACCAGCGCGCCCCGCCTGCCGAGCAGCGAGACCGTGGAGGGGGCGACCTTGTGCACGGCCTTGGACACCAGCGCGGGCATGCCCAGCGTGAGCTCGGCCAGCTTGCCGGCCGAGGTCGCGATGAGCGCCACACCGCGGATCTTGTCGCCGAACAGCTGGGGGTGGCGGTCGGCCAGCGCCATGATGGTCATGCCACCCATGGAGTGGCCGACCAGCACGCACGGTCCTGGCACGAACCGCTCGATCACCTCGGCGAGGTCCTCGCCCAGCCGGTCGATCGAGCTGTCGCCGGCGCGCTGCGAGCGCCCGTGGGAGCGCTGGTCCCACAACACCATGCGGTGGTTCTCGCGCAGTTCTCTGCGCTGGTAGTGCCAGGACTCCAGGCTTAGGCAGTAGCCGTGGCAGAACACGATCGTCAGCGGCGCGTCGTGCTCATCGTCGCGACCGCTTCGGGGCTCGTTGGCATCGTTGCTCTCGCTCCCTCCCCCCGAGCTCCTTCGCTCGTGCTCATGGTCGCGACCGCTTCGGGGCTCGTTGGCATCGTTGCTCTCGCGCTCTCCCCCCGAGCTCCTTCGCTCGTGCTCATGGTCGCGACCGCTTCGGGGCTCGTTGGCATCGTTGCTCTCGCTCCCTCCCCCCGAGCTCCTTCGCTCCTCGGGTCCGTCAAGCTCAAGATGGAGCGCCACCCCGTCGGTGGTGACGTGTGTGCGTTCCCTGCCACGCAACTCGCCGAACGGCTCGTTCGCCTCGGTGTCGGGGCGCAGCCTGATCCGGCCGACCGCGTAGCGCTTGGCCAGCGCCGCAGCCGCGACACCGGCGGAAGCCGCACCGACGAGCGCGCCGGCGATCCCTACCCTGCGCCGTGTTGTCGTCGTCATTTCGCCGAATCCTTCTCCGCTCATGCTCGCCGCGAAGCACCCTTCGTCACTCTGAGCCCTTATGCTCGTAGACCCGCCGCACCCGCGAACCGATTCTGGTCACGATCTCATGCGTAATCGTGCCGAGGGTATCGGCCCACTCCTGAGCGGTCGGCTCGCCCCCGTCACCAGGCCCGAACAGCACGACCTCGTCGCCCGCCGCCAGGGGGTCGTCGCCCATGTCGATCATGAACTGATCCATGCACACACGGCCGGCGATCCGCCTGCGACGGCCGCCGGCCAGCACCTCGGCCAGGCCCGTCGCGTGCCTGAGCACGCCGTCGGCGTAACCGAGCGGGACCAGCGCGAGGGTGGTCTCGCGCTCGGTGACGTAGAGATGCCCATAGGAGACCCCTGAGCCCTCGGGGACCCGCTTGACGAGCCCGGCCCTGGCCACGAGGGTCATCGCCGGCCTGAGCCCGAAGTCGCCCAGCTCGGGGATGGGGCTCAGGCCGTACATCGCGAGGCCGGGCCTGACCAGGTCGTAGCGGGCTGCGGGGAGCGTCATGGTGGCAGCGGAGTTGGCGATGTGCCTGATCACGTGGGAGCCGGCCGCGCCGGCCTGCTCGGCCAGCTTCAGCGCCGCGTCGAACGCCTCCAGCTGCCGCTCGATCGACGGATGGCCGGGGATGTCGGCGCAGGCCAGGTGGGACCAGAGCCCGACGATCTCGACGACGCCCTCGGCCCGCAGCTCCAGCGCCCTGGACAGCAGCTCCGGCCAGGTGGCGGACGGACATCCGCCCCTGCTCATGCCGGTGTCGGCCTCCAGGTGCAGCCGCACGGTCCGGCCCGTACGGCGCGCCGCGGCGGCGATCTCGTCGAGCAGTCGCACGTCGGAGGCCGACAGCTCGATGTCGTGCTCGATGGCCTCCGCCAGCGGCTCGCCCGGGGTGACGAGCCAGGACAGGATCGGCGCGGTCACACCGGCCGCACGCAGCGCCAGCGCCTCCATGACGAACGCGGTGCCGAGTCTGCTCGCACCCCCCTCGAGCACGGCCTCGGACACGGGCACCAGACCGTGCCCGTAGGCGTCGGCCTTGACGGCGCCCATCAACTCCGCGCCGTCGGCCCGCTCCTTGAGCAGAGCCACATTGTGCCTGATCGCGGCGAGGTCCACGCGTGCCTGCGCGGGGGTGGCCATCGGGGAGTACATCCTTCTAGTGTGGCAGCTCACGCACGTGGTCGAGCGCCATTTTCATCGCCGGCGGTCCTCATGGCGAATAGTTTCGTCCCTGGTGGCCGTCGTGCTCCCGCCCGTAATGGAGCGGATGGCGTCGGGTACGGCCGCCGCCACGTCGGCCGCCGCCAGGGGCGCGCCACCAGCCGCCCGCCGCCCGGCCAGCCCGTGCAGATAGGCGCCGCAGGACGCGGCGTCGTAGCAGCTCAGCCCCTGCGCGAGCAGGGCGCCCGCCATGCCGGACAGTACGTCACCGGTGCCGCCGCTGGCCAGCCAGGGCGTGCCCGTCACGTTGACCCGCGTGGGCCTGGAGTCCTCGGCCACGACCGTGGTCGAGCCCTTGAGCAGCACGGTCACGCCCAGCTCGGCCGCCGCCGCGCGGACGTACTTCAGCCTGGCCGCCTCGATGTCGCCGCGGTCGGCCCCGATCAGCCGCGCCAGCTCCCCGGCGTGCGGCGTGATCAGCACGGGCGCGGACCGCCGCAGCAGCTCCTTATCCTTGGCCACCAGCGTCAGACCGTCGGCGTCGATCAGCACGGGCACGTCGGAGGCGAGCACGCCGGCCGCCAGCTCATGTGCCCAGTCGCCGGTGCCGAGCCCGGGACCGAGCACCCACGCCTGGACCCGCCCGACGTTCTCGATCGAGGGCCGGTCGAGCAGCGTGATCACCGCTTCGGGCCAGTGCGCGCGCACCTGCGTCACCGGCGGCTCGGTGCCTGCGTAGCGGACCATGCCTGCCCCGGCCCGGAGCGCGCCGCCCACGGCGAGCACGGCCGCGCCGGTGTAGAGGTCGCTCCCTGCCGCGACGCCCAGCACGCCTCTGCGGTATTTGTCCGTCTCCTGCCCTGGGCGCGGCAGCATGAGATCGAGGTCGCCGCGGGTCAGCACCGCGACGTCGGGGTCGGGCAGGTAGGAGCCGAGCCCGATGTCCACCAGCTCCAGGACGCCCGTGTGGGCGGCGCCGGGGTCGACGAGCAACCCCGTCTTGTAGGCGCCCATCGTCACGGTGACGGTGGCGTGCACCGCCGCCCCGCCGACCTGCCCGGTGCTCGCGTCGACCCCGCTCGGCACGTCCACCGCGACGATCGGCGCGCCGATCGCGTTCGCCTCCTCGACCAGCTCCCTGTACGGCTCCCGCAACGCCCCAGAAGCCCCGATGCCGACGAGCCCGTCCACGATCAGGTCGGCCTCCTCCAGCGCCGCCCGGTCGACCACCCGCCCACCGGCCCGCACGAACGCCGCCAGGCCCGCCTCGTGTGTCCTGGACCCGGCCAGCACGGCACCTACCCGCGCCCCGCGCCGCGCCAGGAGCCGGCCGGCGTAGAGCGCGTCGCCGCCG
This sequence comes from Nonomuraea cypriaca, assembly GCF_015645445.1. Taxonomy (GTDB): domain Bacteria; phylum Actinomycetota; class Actinomycetes; order Streptosporangiales; family Streptosporangiaceae; genus Nonomuraea; species Nonomuraea cypriaca. The sequence goes on from NZ_JADOGI010000067.1 coordinate 32,694, forward strand.
TTGTCGCCGCTGCCGACGAGGAGGACGACGCGTCCGCCGTAGACCGCGCCCAGCAGGCCGGCGCAGACGGCGGCGAGGCCGGACGCGGCGCGCTGCATGAGCGTGCCCTCGGGCAGCCGTGCCATCAGCTCGTGCTCGGCGCCCCTGATCTGGTCGGCGGTGTAGGCAGTGCGCATGATCCGAAGCTATCCCTCCGCGATCACATAGGCCACGGCGACGCCCGCGTCATGGCTCAGAGAGACGTGCCAGCGCTTGATCCCCAGCCCGTACGCCGCCTCGGCCACCTTCCCGCTCACCCGCAGCTCGGGCTTGCCCAACTCGTCGCAGCGCACCTCGGCCTCCAGATGCCCCAGGCCCTTCGGCGCGCCGAGCGCCTTGGCCACGGCCTCCTTGGCGGCGAACCTGGCGGCCAGCGAGTGCGCCGGCAGCGGCCGCTCCCCATCGGTGAACAGCCGCTCCCGCAACCGCGGGGTGCGCTCCAGCGCGGCCTCGAAGCGGGCGATGTCCACGATGTCCACGCCGATACCCAGGATCATCGCACCAGCGTACTTCGCGGCGGGCGGCCTGCTCGTCGTCAGAACAGGCCGCGCTCCCACGGCCCCCAGATCGCGATGGAGGTGCCGTGTTTCGCCTGGATGTTGACGTACAGCGTGTGGCCGCCCGGGCCGAACGTGGAGCCGGCGAACTCCGCGCCCGGGTCGCCGGGAATGGGCTCCAGGCGGCAGAAGTCGAAGATCCGCCCGGAGCCGGTGAGCCCGCGCAGGTAGTTGCCGTCGTCGCCGTCCTCGCACAGCACCAGCGTGCCGCGCGCGCTGACGGTCACGTTGTCTGGCAGGTCGAGGACCGACGAGCGCGGCGACTCGTAGACGAGCCTGAGCCGCCCGCCGCCCGTCTCGTACGCCCACACCTGCCCCCGCCCGTCGCCGAACCCCGAAGGCGGCGGGTCATCGGGCGAGGTGTCGCCGCCCTGGGTGGAGACGAAGTAGACGGTTCCCTGGTGGTGGACCGCGCCTTCGAGCCTGGAGAAGATCGCCGCCCCCTCGGCCCGTCCCTGCCTGCCGACGGCCTGGACGGCCTCGTCGTTGGCGGGCCGCCCGGTGAAGGCGGGGTCGGGGTCGTCGATGTCCACCCATCTGGTGGCGTACGTGGTGCCCGGCCGTTGTCCGGCCGAGAGGTCCTTGCGCTTCGCGCCCTTGACGGCGAGCATCTGCAGCCGGCCGCCGTCGAGCAGCCGACCGGCCTGTACGGGGTGCTTGGGCGGCAGATACCGGTAGAACCCGGATGGGAAGCCGAAGTTGTCCTCGGTGAGGTAGATCGCGCCCGTCGCGGGGTCGAAAGCCGCCGACTCGTGCGGGAACCGGCCCGCCGACCTGATCGGCCTGCGAGTGGCGGTCCCGTCGACCGGCACCTCGAAGAGATAGCCGTGCTTCATGGTGAGCCTGGTGTTGTCGCCGCCGGAGGAGTCGTCGCCCACGTCGGGGCCGTTGACCGTCTCCTCGCAGCTCACCCAGGCGCCCCAGGCCATGGGACCGCCCGAGCAGTTCATCATGGTGCCGTTCAGTGAGGGGGCGCTCCTGAGCACCTCGCCGTGGCGGGTGACGCGCAGCGTCGAGGTGCCGCCGCCGGCCATCGGGTCGTAGGCGTCCGCCCTGTCGCCGAATGCGCCGACCGGGCCGTTGACCTCGTGATTGCGTACGAGTACGGCCGACCCGTCCTGCCCCGTGAACGCCGCCATGCCGTCATGCCGGCCGGGCACCCTCGATCCGTCGCTGAACTCGTCCCCGGCGGCGCTGAACGACCGGTACGCGAACCCGTCGGGCAGGTGCAGGCGTACCTCGCCGTCACGGAGGTCGCGTACGGGCCGCAGCGGGCCGTACCCGCCGCGTACCGGCTTGGCGCCCCCTTGCACCCCCGCGCACGCGACCCCGGCGAAGGGGGCGGCGATCCCGGCGGCCACGGTGGAGATGAAGCGACGACGGTCCACATGACCTCCCGCCACGCAACAGTAGCCGCCCCCCTGTCCGGACATGCCGGATTTGCCCATCCCTTCTCCCCGAACTGACTCTCGGTAATCCCACGTCTTTGTCCACACCCTGTGTAAACCCGGCGGGCGAACTCCCTGCGCCCCGGCCATGATCGCCCTGAGCGCACATCGCTACGCTGCCAAGCGTGAACAACGGCTACGTGGAACTGAGCAGGGAGCAGTGGAGCGAACTTCGCAAGAACACGCCCTTGACTCTCACCGCAGACGAGCTGGAAGAGCTGCGCGGCCTGGAAGACCCCATCGACCTCACCGAAGTCACCGACATCTACCTCCCCCTGACCCGGCTGCTCAACCTGCACTTCACCGGGTCCAAGCAACGCAGCAGCGTGCTGAGCGCGTTCCTCGGTCATCCCGGGGGGCGGGTGCCGTACATCCTGGGCATCGCGGGCAGCGTCGCGGTGGGCAAGTCGACGACGGCGCGGCTGCTGCACACGCTGCTCGCCCGCTGGCCGGAGCACCCGCACGTGGAGCTGATCACCACCGACAGCTTCCTCCACCCCAACGCGGTGCTGGAGGCCAAGGGCATCATGCATCGCAAGGGCTTCCCGGAGAGCTATGACCGGCGGGCGCTGGTCAGGTTCGTGGCGGAGGTGAAGGCGGGGTCACCGGAGACGCTGGCTCCCGTCTACAGCCACCTCGAATACGACATAGTGCCCGGCGCGAAACAAACCGTGAAAAATCCGGATATCTTGATCATCGAAGGGCTCAACGTCCTCCAGCCCGCCCCGCCCAGCTCCCTCGCCGTCAACGACTACTTCGACTTCTCCATCTACGTGGACGCCAAGGTCGAGGACATCCGCACCTGGTACGTCGAGCGCTTCCACAAGCTCCGCCGCACCGCCTTCGAGGATCCGAAGTCGTACTTCCGGCACATCGCCGAGCTGTCCGACGACGAGGCCACGAGCTTCGCCCGCAACGTCTGGCGTGACATCAACGAGCGCAACCTGGTCGAGAACATCGCCCCCACCAGGGGCCGGGCCGACCTCGTACTCCAGAAGGGGGCCGACCACTCGGTCAGGCGGGTACGGCTTCGCCGGACCTGAACGCCTCCTCGAACAGGTAACGGGCGAACCTGCCCGAACACTCCTGGTCGTCGATGTCGGCGAACCAGCAGTCCTCACCATGGTCATGGCACCAGAAGCGGATCATGTGAGGCAGCCTCGCGTATTCGTGTCAAAACCACGTCAACGTCCGATGGACAACAATGGCCACGTGCTACATCTGCGACTGATCAGCCCGGCGGCCCGGACGGACGAGGCGACGGCGGTGTTGGAGGACTGCCCAGGCGTCACCAACATCGTCGTCCTGCCCGGCGTGGCCCGCGAGCCGAGGGGCGACGTGATCCTCTGCGACGCGGCCAGGGAGGCGGCCAACGAGGTGATCGGCCGGCTGCAGTGGCTGGAGAGCGAGGGTTCCATCGCCGCCGAGCAGGTGGACCTCGCACTCTCCAAGGCGGCGGACGACGCGATCGAGGAGGCGCCGGGCGAGCCCGACGACGCGGTGATCTGGGAGGAGCTGGCGCAGCGGGTGCACGCCGACTCCCGGATCACGTGGGCGTACCTCGCCTTCCTCGCCATCGCGACGCAACTCGCCGGCATCGGCGTGGTGCAGAACTCGATCATCCTGATCGTCGGCGCGATGGTGCTCGGGCCGGAGTTCGGCGCGGTCGCGGCCATCTGCTTCGGGCTGCTGCGCCGCAGGTGGGCCCTGATCGCCACGGCGCTCAGAACGCTGGTCGTCGGGTTCACGGTGGCCATCGCCATCACGTTCGCCTGCGCGCTCGTCTCCTACTGGCTCGGCTGGATCGAGCTGACCAGCCTCGACACGAACGAGGAGGTCCAGTTCATCGTCAAGCCCGACCGGTGGTCCTTCATCGTGGCGCTGCTGGCCGGCGCGGCCGGAGTCCTGTCGATCACGGCGGGCAAGTCGTCGGCGCTGATCGGTGTCTTCATCTCGGTCACCACGGTGCCCGCGGCCGGCTACGCGGCCGTCGCGCTGGCGCTGGCCCACTGGGACGAGGTCGCGCCGTCGATCTCGCAGCTCGCCGTCAACATCTTCGGAATGATCGTCGCGGGCACCGCGACGCTGTTGGTCCAGCGCAAATTCTGGCCTCAAGTAGGACGTCGTTCATCCGTCTGAACGAGGCCACGGCGCGTACCGCCCAGGTAGGGTCCGGCACATGCACATCCTCGCCACCGAGGGGCTGACCAAACGCTTCCCCACCGTCACCGCGGTCGACGCGCTCACCGTCACCGTGGGTCCCGGAGTCACCGGCCTGGTAGGGGCGAACGGCGCGGGCAAGTCGACACTGATCAAGATGCTGCTCGGCCTGCTGCCGCCCTCCGGCGGCGCCGCCCGCGTGCTCGATCTGGACGTGACCGCGCAGGGCGCCGAGATCCGCAGGCTGGTCGGCTACATGCCGGAGCACGAATGCCTGCCCCCCGACGTCTCCGCCACCGAGCTGGTGGTCCACCTCGCCCAGATGTCCGGATTGCCGCGCACCGCCGCCCGCGAGCGCGCCGCCGACGTCCTGCGTCATGTCGGCCTGGCCGAAGAGCGCTACCGTGCCGTCGGGGGTTACTCCACCGGCATGAAACAGCGCGTCAAGCTGGCTCAGGCACTCGTACACGATCCCAAGCTGATCTTCCTGGACGAGCCCACCAACGGCCTCGACCCGCGCGGCCGCGACGAGATGCTGACGCTGATCAGGCGCATCGGCACCGAGTTCGGCATCAGCGTGCTGGTCACCTCCCATCTGCTCGGGGAGCTGGAGCGCATCTGCGACCACGTCATCGTCATCGACGGCGGGCGGCTGCTGCGCTCGTCCGCGATCGGCGAGTACACCCAGGCGACGCAGACCGTCACGGTCGAGGTCGACGAGGGCCTTGAGCCGCTGGCCGACCGCCTGACCGCCGACGGCCAGACCGTCTCGCAGCAGGGCCGCATGCTGGTGGTCAAGGTGCTGGGCCCCGAGACCTTCGACGCGATCCGGGACGCCACGGTCGACCTGGACCTCTGCCTGATCCGCCTCGAACAGGGACGTCACCGCATCGAGGACGTCTTCAGGGAGGAGGTCGCGGGTGTCTGAGATCTACGACATCGGCTACCGGCACTACGACGGCCCCCGGCTGGGCCGCGGTTACGCCGCCAGGGCGCTCGCCGTGCACAGCCTGCGCGGCATCTTCGGCCTCGGACGTACGGTACGCAGCAAGATCATGCCGTTCTCCCTGGCCGCCATCATGATCTTGCCGGCCGTCGTGAACATCGCCATGATGGCCCTGCTCCAGCAGCGCGGCATCGCCTACAGCGGCTTCGCGGTCGTCATGCAGGCCGTGGTGGCGATCTTCCTGGCCGCGCAGGCGCCCACGGTGGTCGCGCCCGACCTGCGCTACCGCGTGCTGCCGCTCTACCTCTCGCGTCCCATCTCCATCGCCGAGTACGTCGGCGCCAAGGTCGCCGCGATGACCGTGGCGCTGTTCCTGCTGGTCGCGGTGCCGCTCACGCTGACCTTCACCGGCGAGCTGGTGGTCGACATGCCCGGCGCGCCGGCCACCGGCGAATACCTCGGCTCGATCGTCATGGCGCTCGTGCTGGCGGTGCTGCTGTCGTCGTTCGGCCTGGCGCTGGCGTCGTTCACACCGCGGCGCGGGCTCGGCGTGGCGTCGGTGATCGTCGTCTACCTGCTGGCGTCCGCGTCGGTCCCGCTGATCTACGAGTCGATGCGCGCCACGGGCAACGAGTCAGGGGCCGCGTGGGCGTGGCTGGTGAACCCGTTCTGGCTGGTCGACTCCGTACAGTCCTGGTTGTTCGACACCCCGCCGCACTCCATCGACGGCGGCTACCCCAGCGGCCCCGGCTCGTTGGCGGTCCTGGTGGTGCTGATCGGCGTCGGCGTGGCCGCTCTGGCGCTGCGCTACAGGAAGGCGGCCGCGCGATGAAGATCGAGCTCTCGCAGGTGTCCCGCTGGTACGGCAACGTGGTGGCGGTCAACGACGTGACGATGACGATCGGCCCAGGCGTCACCGGGCTGCTCGGCCCCAACGGGGCGGGCAAGTCGACGCTCCTGCACATGATGGCCGGCTTCCTGGCCCCGTCGGGCGGCACGGTCACGATGGACGGCACACACGCCTGGAAGAACCACCATATTTACCGAAATATCGGCCTAGTTCCGGAACGGGAGGGTGTGTATGGGTTCCTGACGGGCTGGCAGTTCGTGCTCTCCGCCGCCAGGCTCCACAACCTGCCCGATCCCGTCGAGGCCGCCCGCAAGGCCCTGGCCACGGTGGAGATGGAGGAGCCGAAGGACCGCCGGGTGGAGACGTACTCGAAGGGCATGCGGCAGCGGGTCAAGGTGGCCGCCGCGCTCGTCCACGACCCGCCGGTGCTGCTGCTCGACGAGCCGTTCAACGGCATGGACCCCCGCCAGCGCCTCCACCTCATGGACCTGATCAAGGCCATGGGGACGGCGGGCAAGACGATCCTGTTCAGCTCGCACATCCTGGAGGAGGTCGAGCGGGTCGCCCAGCACATCGAGGTCCTGGTGTCGGGGCGGCACGCGGCGTCGGGCAACTTCCGCGAGATCCGCCGCCTGATGACCGATCGGCCCCACCTGTTCATGATCCGTTCCAGCGACGACAGGAAACTCGCCGCCGCCCTCGTCCGCGACCAGTCGACCGGCGGCATCACACTCCGCCCCGACGGGCTGGAGGTCCAGGCCACCGAGTTCCGCCGCTTCGCCCGCCTGCTCCCCCGGGTCGCGCGAACAGAGGGCGTACACCTGCACCAGGTCTCCCCCGCCGACGAAGACCTCGAAAGCGTCTTCTCCTACCTGATCACCAGGAGCACCTGATGAATCCGCGAGGGAGTGCCGTCGCCTGGAGCGGCGGGAGCGAAGCGACCACAGCGGAGGAAGGCGGCGGCGTGAGGCGACCGAGCCCGCCGAACGGAGTGAGGCAATGAACACTGTGGTCGCTGGGATCACTTACCGTGCCCTCCTGGGACGGCGACGGATCATCCTGCTTCTTTTGCTGCCGCTCGCCCTGATCGGCCTGGCGGTGTTGTTCCGTTTCGCCGGCGGCGGTGATCAGCGCTCGGCCGTGCTGCTGCTGCAGAACTTCGCCATCGGCACCATGCTGCCGCTGCTGGGCCTGATCGCGGGCACCGGCGTCATCGCGCCGGAGATCGACGACGGCACCATCCTCCACCTGATGTCCAAGCCGATCTCCCGCCCGGTCATCATCCAGACGAAGTTCCTGGTGGCGACGTCGCTGCTGGCCCTGTTCGCGGCCGTACCGACGTACGTGTCGGGCTGGCTCCTCATCGGCGACGAGTCAGGCATCGCGGCCGGCTTCGCCCTGGGCACGCTGGTCGCCGGCATCGCGTACGCCGCCGTCTTCCTGCTGCTCGGCGTCGTCACCCGGCACGCGGTCACGATCGGCATCATCTACGCCCTGGTCTGGGAGAGCCTGGTGGGCAACCTCATCCCGGGCGCCCGCAAGTTCTCCATCCAGCACTGGGGCCAGTCGATAGCCGACCAGATCAGCGACTCCCCCTTCTTCCAGTCGGACGTCACGCTCGGCTTCGCCATACCGGCCCTGCTCATCGTCACGGTCCTCGGCGTCTTCCTCGCGGGCCAGCGGCTACGAGCCTTCTCGCTGACCGGCGACGAATAACAGGAAAACCCTCGCGGGGGGTGAGACAGCGCACCCCCCGCGAGGGCCATCCAACGGGTACGGCACGCGCGGTGCCGTACCCGATCAAGAGACGCAGGCCGTGCGGACCACGTCCGCGAGGCGCCCGGCCACCAGGTTGGCGTGCTCCTCAGAAGCCGCCTCCACCATGACCCGGATCATCGGCTCGGTGCCGCTCGGCCTGATCAGGACCCGTCCCGTCTCCCCCAGTTCCGCCTCGGCCTCGGCCACGGCGGCGGCGAGCTCGGGCGCGGCGGCCTTGGCCTTGTCCACGCCCTTGACGTTGATCAGGACCTGCGGCAGCGGCGTCATCACCGCGGCCAGCTCCTTCAGCGGCACGCCCGACTTGGCCACCACGCCCAGCAGGTGGAGCGAGGTGAGCAGGCCGTCGCCGGTGGTGGCGTGGTCGAGCATGATGACGTGGCCGGACTGCTCACCGCCGAGGTTGTAGCCGTCGGACTTCATGCGTTCGAGCACGTAGCGGTCGCCGACCGAGGTCTCCACCACGGTGATGCCCGCCTCGCGCATCGCCAGCTTGAAGCCCAGGTTGGACATCACGGTCGCGACCACGGTGTCCTTGCACAGCAGGCCCTCGCCGTGCATGGCGGCGGCGAGGACGGCCATGATGTGGTCGCCGTCGATGATCGCGCCCGTGTGGTCGACCGCCAGGCAGCGGTCGGCGTCGCCGTCGTAGGCCACGCCCAGGTCGGCGCCCCGGGACACGACCACCTGCTGGAGCTTGTCCAGGTGAGTGGAGCCGTGGCCGGAGTTGATGTTGAGGCCGTCGGGCCTGGCGCCGATGGCCTCGACCCTGGCTCCCGCGCGCACCAGCGCCTCCGGGGCGACCATGTGGGCGGCCCCGTGCGCGCAGTCGACCACGATGCTGAGACCGTCGAGGGCGGCGCTCATCGTGGTCAGCACATGGGAGATGTATCGATCGGCCTCACCGTACGCGTCGCGCACGCGACCCACGCCAGAACCGACGGGGAAGCTCCACTGCTCGCCCAGCCGCCGCTCGATCTCGTCCTCGGCCGCGTCGGACAGCTTGAAGCCACCCTTGGCCAGGAACTTGATGCCGTTGTCCGGCGCCGCGTTGTGCGACGCGGACAGCATGACGCCGAGATCGGCGCCGAGCGCGGCCGTGAGGTGGGCGACGGCCGGGGTGGGCAGCACGCCGAGGCGCAGCACATCCACTCCGGACGCCGCGAGGCCGGCGACCACTGCGGCCTCGAGAAACTCTCCCGAGGCACGCGGGTCCCGGCCTACGACCGCTACCGGACGGCGTCCGGTAGCGGCGAACGCGCCTGCATCGCCGAGGACGTGAGCCGCCGCGACCGAAAGGTCCATGGCCAGCTCAGCCGTGAGGTCGCGACCGGCGACCCCGCGTACCCCGTCGGTGCCGAAAAGGCGCGCCAATTTAGCGCTTGCTGTACTGCGGAGCCTTGCGGGCCTTCTTGAGGCCGTACTTCTTCCGCTCCGTGGCGCGGGCGTCACGGGTGAGGAAGCCGGCCTTCTTCAGCGGTGGGCGGTTGACCTCGACGTCCAGGACCGCCAGGGCGCGGGACAGGCCCATGCGCAGAGCGCCTGCCTGGCCGGTCACGCCGCCGCCGTCGATGCGGGCGAGGACGTCGAACGCCTCCTCCGCACCGAGCACCACGAACGGCTCGTTGACGATCTGCTGGTGGACCTTGTTCGGGAAGTACGCGTCCAGCGAACGACCGTTGATCGTCCACTTGCCGGTCCCGGGGACGATGCGCACGCGGGCGATCGCCTCCTTACGGCGGCCGGTGCCGTACGAGTTGCCCGTGGTGACGGGCTTGCGCACGGGCGCGTCGGCGCTGGCGGCGGACTCGGTGGTGTACTCGGACGGGAAGTCCTCGCTGGAGGTCGTCTCCTCCAGCTCGGCCGTCTCGACGACCGTCTCGACACCTGTGGGCTCAGCCACGGTTCTCCTCTAACTCTTTCGGCGCCCCGACAGGGGCGCGAACAGGGGCTCAAATACCCCAACATGCCTGGGCTTTTGCTTTTGGGGGCATGCGGGGGCACCCCCCGCAGGACTACTGGGCGATCTGGGTGATCTGGAACGGCACCGGCTGCTGGGCCTGGTGCGGGTGCTCAGAACCCGCGTAGACCTTCAGCTTCCTGGCCATCTTCCGGCCGAGGGAGTTCTTCGGCAGCATGCCCTTGACGGCCTTCTCGACCGCCTTGTCGGGCCGCTTGTCCATGAGCTCGCCGTAGCTGATGGAACGCAGACCGCCCGGGTAGCCCGAGTGGCGGTAAGCCTTCTTCTGCTCGCGCTTGTTGCCAGTCAGCGCGATCTTGTCCGCGTTGATGACGATGACGAAGTCACCGGTGTCGACGTGGTTGGCGAAGATCGGCTTGTGCTTGCCGCGGAGCAGGGTCGCGACGTGGCTGGCCAGCCGGCCCAGCACGACATCGGTCGCGTCGATGACGTACCACTGACGCTGAACGTCGGCGGGCTTCGGTGAGTACGTGCGCACGGTCGTAGCCTTCTTTATGCTCGCGTCTTCGGCGCTGTCGGATGCGACAGCTACGTTTGTCGGTCGGTGCGGGCACACGACGGCCCGGACCTTCCGTCTCCTCAGCACGGGAGATGACGCCGGACGCGCCGCGCATTGGTCTCGCTGGACCTATGCACACAACGAACGATTAGGTTACCCGCCCTCAGGCGCGCAGGTCAAAAGACCGGTAACCCTGTGCGAGTCTACCCGACCGCAGAACGGTTCGGTTTCGTTTCCCTGGAACCCCTTCTTTCCCAAGACCAGACATCCCTATCGTTGGCTGCGGTATGTGGCAGAACTCTCACACCCGGCCAACCCAGCGGGGCGTTCGGCGCCGGAGTCACCTGGGTGTGTTGGCCTGCCTCATGGCGGTCCTGTTCACGGGCGTGCTGATCGGCCGGCTGAGCGACGACAGCGAGCCGGAGGGGCGCATCTATCTCAACGAGACCGCCCCGCCCGCGGCGGCCACCGCCAACCCCGCACCCAAAGCGGCGAAGAAGCCGCAACCACAGGCCGAACGGATCCCTCGCGAGATCACCACCAGGACCCTGCCGCGCGCCGGCACCACCCCCAAGCCCGCCAAGAAGATCCCGGACGGCCAGATCCCCGGCTTCGACGCGCAGGACGACCCCACCCGGGTGCACCTCGACGACCAGGAAGGCGTACGCGTGATCCCCGGCCTGGCCTCCAAGGTGGTCTCCCTGACGAACTCCGCCAGGTCCAGGCACGGCTGCGGGCCCCTCAGGGTCAACGGGGGGCTGACGCGCTCGGCTCGTACGCACTCGCTGGAGATGGCCAGAACCGGGCAACTCACGCACAACTCCCCCAACGGCGCGTCGCCGTGGGACCGGATGGAGCGCGCCGGATACCAGTGGGGCGAGGCGGAGAACATCGGCGCCGGCTACACCACCCCAGAAGAGGCCGTACGCGGGTGGCTGGACAGCCGCGACCAGCGCAGGAACATCCTGAACTGCCGGCTGAAGGCCATCGGCGTGGGCGTCGCCTCCGGTCCGAAGGGACCATGGTGGACACAGGACTTCGGAACCCAATAGGGAAACATCAACGGTAATGTCGCTCCATGGGTTTCCCCGAGGAACGTGATAACGGCACGGGCGGCAGCGCTCCCTACGGGATGGGACGCGCCCCCCAGGAGGCGGGCGGCGAGCCCGAGAAGACCGGCCGCGCTTCCCGCCGCTCCCGCAAGAACCGCGCCGACCCCGCCGACGCCGTCGCCGGCGGCCCCGCCACCGGTGGCCCCACCGCCGGCGGCCCCACCGCCGGCGGCCCCGAGAAGCCGCCGCAGAGCAGGATGGGCTGGAGCCCGTACGACGAGGGCGCGCGCTCGCGCGCTCCGCTGTGGTTCGCGATCGGCGGCGTCGCGGTGCTCGGCCTGCTCGGTGGCGGCCTCGCCCTGATGTGGAACGCCGACGGCCCCGACACCGCCCCGACCGCCGCGACCCGCCCGACGTCCGTACCGCTGCCGTCGGCCCCACCCGGCGAGTACGGCTTCGCCGCCGAACGCGCCACCGACCCCGATCCGATCACGGTCAAGGAGATCTTCGGCTCGAAGAAGAAGTTCTCGGTGTCGGGCCGGGCGTACGAGATGACGGTCACCAACAAGGCCAAGAAGTGCAACGACGGCGCCCTGGGCGACGCGCTGGAGAAGGCGCTCAAGTCCGGCAAGTGCAACCAACTCGTCCGTGCCAGCTTCCGCGACAAGGACGGCAAGGTGATCGGCACGGTCGGGGTGGCCAACCTCACGTCGAGCAAGAGCGCGAGCAAGGTGGCCAAGGCCGGCGACACGGACAACTACGTGAAGCCGCTGGCGGGTAAGGACAGTGTCACCAAACTTCTCGGCTCGGGCAGCGGAGGCGCCAGGATCTCGACGCACGGCCACTACGCGATCATGGTGTGGTTCCAGAACAAGGACGGCACGAAGCCCGACAGCAAGGGGTCGAAGCGGATTACCCAGGCCATCAAGGACATCACCTCGGCGACCGTGTTCAAGGCCCTGGACAACCGGTCGGTGACCGGCAGCCCGCTGTAGAAACCGGCTTTGGCTGTCTTAAGCCCCCAAACGGGAGGCCGGATGCTTCTGGGAACGCTCATACCGCCATAACGATCTCGCTACTCTCGCTACGCTCCCCCTATGCGTGGCCAGGAACCCGGGTCCGAGCACGAGCACAGAGCAGGATGGGCTGGAGCCCGTACGACGAGGGCGCGCGCTCGCGCGCTCCGCTGTGGTTCGCGATCGGCGGCGTCGCGGTGCTCGGCCTGCTCGGTGGCGGCCTCGCCCTGATGTGGAACGCCG
>NZ_JADOGI010000068.1 GCF_015645445.1 Nonomuraea cypriaca
GGCTGGGGCCGGGGTCTCGACGGGCATCGGGATCGGCCGCCACCAGCGCGGGTTGCTGGCGACGTACAGGCTGGTGCCGGTGCCGTACACGATGTCGCCGTCGGCGGCCAGGCTGATGGGGTCGGTGCCCGCGGCCGTGATGCCCTTCGCGAGGTCGATGGTGTGCACCGTCAGCAGGGAGGTGCCGGTGTAGTCGGCGGGGTGGCTGACCCGCTCGCAGGCGACCGTGTCCTTCCTGACGGCGCCGGACGCGTCGGTGATCTCGATCTCGGGCAGCCAGGCGTCGACGGGGGCCCGGCGTACCGCCTCCTGGTTCGTCCGCAGGCGCTCGGCCTCCGAGGCGCCGTCCCTGGGCTGCGGGAGCATGATCTCCGGCTGGTCGCGCGTGACGATCCTGATCGTGGAGCCGACCATCCTGGCGTCGACGTACGTGCCCCGGGGCTTGACCGTGCCCATGATCTTCGGCTCGCCCGCGAGGTCGACCAGCACGTATCGGGTGTCGCCGATCGGTCCGATGGCCTTGTACATGATGTCGCCGCCCCGGAACAGCACCAGCGCGCGGTCCCCGGAGACCAGCAGGTCGGCGGGCGCGGCGGGCCGGCCGTCCTGTGCCAGGTCGAGCGTGGCGGTGACCTTCCTGGTGGCGGTGTCGATGATCCGCAGGGTGCCGTCCGTGACCGTGATGACGCGGTTGCCGTCGGTCTTGACCAGGTCGGGCTCGTCCACGCCGGCCTCGTGCACGTTCGTCGTGGAGTGGTCGGGTGCCTGCTTGGTCTGGGACGGGGACACCTCCGCCCTGGCGGAGTCCTCCATCATCATGGGCATGGCGCCGCCGAAGCCCCACGGGCCGACGTTCTCCGCGGCCCGCTCGCGCAGCTCCGCCAGCAGGTCGTCACAGTCGTTGTACGCGACCAGGCGGACCGCGCCGAGGCTCTGGGGCGGCGCCGATCCCTCCGACGAGGTCCCTCCAGAGGTGCAGGCGGCGGTGACGGCCGCGAGCGCCGCGGTGGTCACCGCCGTACGGATCAGCGTCTTCATGACCTCATTCACGGCTGCGCGCGCCGGATGGTTCAGGAGACCCTGTCCGGATCGATGGTGAAGGCCGGGCTGAAGTCGATGTCGTCGGGCACTTCCAGCAGTTTCCTGAGCATCCTGCCGTTGAAGTCGATCACCTGGACGTCGTCGACGGTGTCGCTGTTGTCCTGTTCCCAGCAGTAGAGGTGGGTCTCGTCGTAGAAGCCGAGGACCTTGTTGCAGTCGGAGGTGAACTTGCGCAGGCGGTCGCCGGTGGCCGTGTCCCAGACGCAGTGGTCGCCGTCACCGCCGTTGGGGCAGTTCGTGACGAACTTCTTGCCCGAGGGCGAGAAGATATCCTGGGTGCCGGCCGACAGCGTGCCGATGCCCGGCAGCGATCGCGTGACCTTGCCCTGGGCGTCGAAGAAGCGCAAACCGAGGTTCTTCTCGTCGCCGTAGACGTTGACCACGCCCTCGTCGGCGCCGTCGAAGCCGTAGGCCGTCTCGCGTACGGAGGTGTCATCGACCTCCACCGTGGTGGCCTCCTTCGCGGCCACGTCCACGAGGACGAAGCCCATGTAGGTCCAGTCGTCGTCGCCGGTCTTCTTCTCGATGTTGAGCAGGATCCGCGAACCGTCCTTCGACCAGGCCCTGATGCTGCTGATGAGCGGCTCCTTGACGGTCTTGATCGTCGTACGCTCGCCGGACTGCCGGTCGTTGATCACGATGAAGTCGAAGTCGTCCGAGCTGTAGCTCCGGCCCCTGGTCGCCAGATAGCGGCCGTCGGGCGAGACCATCGACTCCCAGTTCTCGGCATATTTCGTGAACGGGCCGCGCAGCGCTCCCCTGGCGTAGTCGATCCAGTCGTCCTCCTTCTCGTCGAGGATCTCGTAGGAGGTCAGGACGATCGCGTCGTCGGGGTTCTCGTACAGCGAGATCGTGGTCGCCCCGGGGAGCCGCTTCTTGGTGCCCGTGCGCGGTACGGCCACCACGGTCCGCGACGGGGACCGGGACTGGGAGGCGGTCGGCGACGGGGACCTGGCCGGTGGTGAGGCCACGGATGCCCGGTCGATCTGGATGATCACGACCACGCCGGCCAGCAGCAGCAACGCGACCGACACCGTGATGCCGACGATCAGCGGGGTCCTGCTCTTCCCTGAGGAGCCGTGGCCGCTCGGGCGGGTGGACTGGTGGTAGGGCGCGGGCGGCGGCCACTGCTGGTGGGGCGGCGGCTGGACGTACCCGGAGTGCTGGACCGGACCTGAGTGCTGCACCGGGCCGGAGTGCTGCACCGGGCCCGAGTGCGGGGCTGAGGGGGATGCGAACGGCGGCGCGGGGGCCGCCTCCGCGGCGGCCTGCGCCAGCATGCCGGAGTTGGGGGTCGAGTGCTGCAGCAGGCGCATGATCACCTGCTCGGCGGTGGGCCGCTGCGCCGGGTCCTTGGACAGGCACGCGTTGACCACCTCACGCAGCGTCCCGTCCAGCATGCCCAGGTCGGGATGCTGGTTGAGAACCCGGTTGATCACCGCGGGCATCGTGTCGCTGCCGAACGGCGCCCGCCCGGAAGCGGCGAAGACCATGGCGCTGGCCCACGAGAACATGTCGGCGGCCGGCCCGACCGTGTGTCCCATGACCTGCTCGGGCGGCATGTACGAGGGCGTCCCCACGACCATGCTGCTGATCGTCGACGTGGCGTTCAGCGCCCGCGCGATGCCGAAGTCGATCACCCGCGGCCCGTCGGCGCCGATGATCACGTTGGCCGGCTTGAAGTCGCGGTGCACGATGCCCGCCTGGTGGATGGCCGCCAGCGCGGTGGCCGTGCCGATGGCCAGCCGGTGCAGGGTGGACCCCGTACGCGGGCCCTCCTCCTGTACGACCTTCTGTAACGAGGGGCCTTCGATGTACTCGCTGACGATGTAGGGGCGGTCCTGCTCGATCCCGGTGCCGAGCACCGCGGCGGTACAGAACGCCGCCACCTGCTGGGCCACCTGGACCTCGCGCAGGAACCGCTCCACGCTCACCTGGTCGCCCGACAGGTCGGGCCGCAGCCACTTGACCGCCACGCGCGTGCCCGACGGGTCTTCGGCGAGGTAGACCACGCCCTGACCGCCCTCGCCGAGCCTGCCGAGGAGATCCAGCCCGGCCAGGCGCTGTGGATCTCCGGGTCGTAGCGGAGCGAAGGATGCCATGAAGGGATTCTGTCCCCATGCCGGGGTTCCGTAAAAATTACCAGTGGGTAATGATGCGGAATCGCGTTGGAACAAGCGGTCACGAGCAGGGGGCTTTGACTTACATCCTCTCCTTGAGCATGGATACCGCCGCCTTCAGGCGTGGGCAGGAAACGCGACACGCCGCAGCATGGGAACATGCATGCGATTCCTTGGTCGGACACGTAGAGTGCTCGACGTGGCACAGATCGTGAAGCGGGCGTACAAGTACCGCTTCTACCCCACCCCCGAGCAGGCGGCAGAACTGTCGCGCACGTTCGGCTGTGTCCGCCTCGTCTACAACCAAGCGCTGGAGGAACGCACCCGCGCCTACCGGATGGAAGGCCGCGGTGTCTCTTATGGGGAGTCGTCGGTGTGGCTGACGGCGTTGAAACGCAGCAGCGAGTACGCCTTCCTGGCGCAGGTGTCGTGCGTGCCGTTGCAGCAGGCGCTGCGGCATCTGCAGGCGGGGTTCGCGCACTTCTTCGCCAAGCGGGCCCGGTATCCGGTGTTCAAGTCGCGCAAGAAGGCGCGGGCGTCGGCCGAGTACACCCGCTCCGGGTTCCGCTGGCGTGACGGCGCGTTGACGTTGGCCAAGATGGACGCGCCGCTGGCGATCGTGTGGTCGCGGCCCCTGCCGGACGGCGCGCAGCCGTCCACGGTCACGGTGTCGCGGGACGCGGCCGGACGATGGTTCGTCTCCCTCCTCGTGCAGGAGAAGATCCGCCCGCTCGACCCCGCCGAGACCATGGTGGGGGTGGACGCGGGCGTCACCGCCCTGGTGACCCTGTCCACCGGCGAGAAGGTCACCAACCCCCGGCACGAGCGGCGTGATCGGCACAGGCTGGCCCGAGCGCAGCGGGCACTGGCCCGCAAGCAGCCGGGGTCGGGCAACCGGGCCAGGGCCCGGCTGAAGGTCGCGAAGGTGCATGCGCGGATCGTGGATCGCCGCCGTGACTTCCTGCACAAACTGTCCACCCGGCTTGTTCGCGAGAACCAAGTGATCGCCGTGGAGGACCTGACCATCCGCAACATGATCAAGAACCGCCGTCTGGCCCGCGCGATCTCCGACGCCTCCTGGCGGGAGCTGCGCACGATGCTGGCGTACAAAGCCCGCTGGTACGGGCGGACACTCGTCGCCGTGGACCGCTGGTTTCCCTCCTCGAAGCTGTGCTCGGCCTGCGGCACCGTCCAGGACGCGATGCCGCTGACCATCCGGGAGTGGGTGTGCGCCTGCGGCGCCTCCCATGACCGGGACACCAATGCGGCCCGTAACATTCTCGCCGCCGGGCTGGCGGAGAGCTGAAACGCCTGTGGAGCCGGCGTAAGACCCACCCAGCGCGAGCTGGACGGGCGGCCGGCGGCGAAGCAGGAAACCAGGCCCGCGAGGGCTGGAATCCCCCGGCTTCAGTCGTGGGGAGGAAGTCAAGGAGATTCGTTACGCCCCTCGTCCTCGCCCCCGGCGAACGGGTCCGGCTGACCTGATCCGGTCTTGTGGCGCCGCTCTCGGCCCGAACGGATGCTGTTGGAGCCTGGGCTCGGGTGGATGGGCGCGGCTTGATCGGGGCCCGTTCGGGCGTGCGCTTCGGGCGAACGGGGGCGGCGTGGCGTCGTGGGGCCTGACAGGGTGGAGGGGTGAGCTGGAACGCGCGAGCCCTTGATGTGCTGGCGGCGGGTGAGCCGACGCCGCTGATCGACTTTCCGGTGGCGGCTCCCGGGATCAGGCTGCTGGTGAAGGACGAGTCCGCGCAGCCGACCGGGAGTCTGCGACACCGGCACGCCAGGGCGCTGTTCCGCCAGGCCATCCTCGACGGGCTGGTCACCGAGGGCACGACGGTCGTGGAGGCGACGGGCGGCAACGCGGCCGTGGCGCAGGCGTGGTTCGCCCGGCGGCTCGGCCTGCCGTACATCGTGGTCATGCCGGGCCGGCGAAGTGAGGCGCGGGCGCGGGCGGTGGAGGCGCTGGGCGGCGAGTGCCGGTTCGTGACGCCGCCACTGGCGATCTACGATGCGGCGCGCGCGATCGAGGGCCACTTCCTGGACCAGTTCGGGCGGGCGGCGCGGCACGACCTGGCTGAGGAGCTGTTCGCGCAGGTCCAGCCCGACTGGGTGGTGACGGGCGCGGGCACGGGCGCCACCTCGGCCACCCTCGGCGCGAGCCGCCCGCCCCAATCGCCGCCCCAATCGCCGTCCCAATCACCGAGCCGATCGACGCCCCAATCGCCGTCCCAACCGCCCCAACCGACGACCCGGCCGACGACTCAACCGCCCCAACCGACGACCCGGCCGACGACCCGGCCGATCCAGCCGATGACCCGACTGACGAGCCCACCGCCTGGGATCCCCACGCATGGGGTGTCGTGCCGGGTCGCGGTGGCAGACCCCGAAAATTCGGCATATTTCCCGGGATGGACGCTCGACGTGCCCGACTACGCGACCGGGATGCCATCCAGGATCGAGGGCATCGGGCGGCCCAGGATGGAGCCCGGGTTCCGGCCCGACCTCGTCGACCTCGTCATCCCCGTACCCGACGCGGCCAGTGTGGCGGCGGCCAGGCACCTCAGGGAGGTCACCGGGCGGCCGGTGGGCGGTTCGTCGGGCACCGCGCTCTGGGCGGCCCTGGAGCTGGTCGAGCGCATGCGTGCCAGGGGTGAGAGCGGCCTGGTGGTCTCACTGCTCGGCGACGCGGCCGAGCGACATCTGGCCACCATCCACCATGACGAGTGGGCCGCAGAAAGAGGCCTCGATGCCGAGCGCTACACAGGCGAGCTACGGCGGCGCACCGGCGTATAAGCGCCGCGGCGGCGTCTCACGTGTAGACGCGGCGTGCGGCGGCGCGCAGGCGTGCGGGCGTGCGGGCGTGCGGTGCTGTGGCGGCGCGCTGGGGCTGCAGTGATGGTTTTGGGTCAGGTTAGGGGGTGGGTGATCCAGACGTTGGGTTCCACGTAGACGGCGTTGTTGTGGGTCAGGTCGCAGTGCACGGGGGTGAGTGCGCCGGGTACCTCGATCGGTCCTGTGCGGTCGAACGGGACGCCGCTCCACCGCTGCCACTCCTCAAGCGTCCCGGCGATCACCATCGAGCGCGGCGCCACCTTGACGATCTTGCCGCCCGCTCGCACGTGCACGCGCAGCCAGGCGTCGTGGGGCAGGCCGTCGGGGCGGGTCCTGAAGGCGTACTCGCTCATGGGGGTGTGTGGTTCGAGGTGTTTGAGGTTGGGTCTGACCGGGGCCACGAGCTCGGCGTATCCGAGGCGGGCGGCGTGGTCGCGCATCGCGGCCAGCATCAGCGCGGACAGCCCTTTGCCCTGCAGGTCGCGGCGTACGGTGATCTCCAGCGCCGAGACGCAGCCGGGGCGCCGGCCGCGCTCGCGGGTCAGCCAGCCCCGCCGCACCACGCCGTCCCAGCCGTCGTCGGGCAGCTCCGCCCCGCTCACGAGGAAGGGGATCATGCAGCCCCGCGCCACCAGCCGGCCGGGCTCCGCGTCGTCGTCGGCCACCAGCACGTGCTCGGAGTGGGTCGTGGTGGCGAACGGGTAGAAAAGATCGGCGATCGGGTCGTTCAGCGCGAACTCCGGCCACGTGGTGTCCATGTCGAACAACGTCGCCGCGAAGTCGGGACGCTCCGCGAGCGTCGTGATCCGGAGGGCCATGCGGCACATTGTCACATTCCGCCCCACCTGTACGCGCGCCATTAACCTGGGCGAAGACCTGCGCTACCGTCGGCGGAATGACGGAACTTGACCCCAGGCTGCGGGCCATCACCGACCTGACCGTGGCCGAGGCGCGCGAGGGCGGCGGCAGGCACGAATACGACGGCCGCATCCAGGACCTGTCGCCAGAAGGAGTGCGTACCGGGCTGGCCCGGCTCGGCGAGGGACCCGCGCCGGCCGATCCGCACGACGCCGAGCACCTGAGGGTGTTCGAGGAGAGCCTGCGTTTCCAGCTCGGCGAGCTGGCACTGCACAGGAAGAACCCGCTGCTCCACCTCTCGAACCTCGACCTCGCCTGCTACGACCGCGACTACGGCCCCGAGGCGGAGCGCGCCGCGGCCAGGGCGGCCCACCTCATGCTCTGGCCGGACGCCGTACGCTGCGCGCTCGACTCGCTCGACCAGGTCGCCGCGCCCGTCGCGACGTCGCTGCTCGGCGCGGCGAAGGGATTGTCGGCCGGGGTCACGGACGCGACGGCGCTGGAGGCACACGGCCGGCTCGTCGCCCACCTCGAACGCGCCGCGGCGGAGGGCGACCCCGACCCCTCGCTCGGCGGCGACGCGCTGGCCAGGCTGATGGGCACGTCCGAGGGGCTGCCGGTGGACCTGGGCAGCCTGGCCGAGCGGGCCGACGCCGAGCGCGACCGGCTCCTGGCGCTGCTCGCGGAGTCGTGCGACAAACTGGGGGAGAAGGGGCGGGCGCCCCTGGACGTCGTACGGGAGCTGGTCAAGGATCATCCGGACGCCGACGGGGTGATCGAGGCGGCCAGGGTCGGCACCGAGAAGGCCATCGCGTTCACCCGCGAGAAGGACCTCGTGCCCTACCACGACGGGGAATGCCTGGTCGGGCTGGCTCCGGAGTCGCGCCGCTGGGCGATGGCCATGATGGCGTGGAACTCGCCGGGCGAGCCCGAGGGACCGTCGTGGTACTACATCACGCCGCCGGACTCGTCCTGGCCGGAGCGGGACCAGGAGGAGTGGCTGGAGGTCTTCAGCCGTACGACGCTGCCGGCGATCAACGTACACGAGGTCGCGCCTGGGCACTTCTCGCACGCCAGGGCCATGCGGCGGGCGCCGTCGGAGGTGCGGCGGCTGCTGCAGTCCATGGCGTTCGTGGAGGGGTGGGCCCACTACGCCGAGGAGCTCTGCGTCGAGGAGGGCTTCGAGGCCGGCGACCCGCGCTTTGAGATCGGCGTGTGGGTTGAGGCGTTGATCAGGGTCACGCGGCTGGCCTGCGCGATCGGCGTACATACCGGGCAGATGACCGTGGAGGACGGTGCCAGGCGCTTCGAGTCCGACACGCATCTGGCGGGTCCCGCGGCGTTGTCCGAGGCTCGGCGGGCGTCGTTCGACCCCACGTACGGGCGCTACACCTGGGGCAAGCTGCTCATCCTGGACCTGCGTGAGCGGCTCCGCCAGGAATGGGGCGCGGCCTTCACCCTGCAGCGCTTCCACAAGGCGCTGCTCGATCTCGGCGCCCCACCCCTGGGCCTGCTCGGCAACGTCAAGTAACGCGCCTGGCGCCCCATGAACGGCGTCGCTGGGTCTGGGTGGGGTGGATCATGTAGCGTCGGGGGCCAGGGAGGTTGTGGTTGTGCGCGAGCTCTCCGGCAAGATCGCCGTCGTGACGGGTGCGGCCAGCGGCATCGGCCGCGCCCTGGCCCTGCGGTTCGCGGCCGAGGGCATGACCTTGATGCTGGCCGACGTCGACCACGGCGGGCTGGCGGAGACGGCGGCGCTGGCGCGGGAGACCAAGGTGCTCACGCAGATCACCGACGTGTCCGACGCCTCGGCCGTCGCCCACCTGGCCAACCGCTGCTTCGGCGAGTTGGGCGCCGTGCACGTGCTCTGCAACAACGCGGGCGTCTTCCAGGGCGGCCACATGTGGACCCGTACCGAGGAGGACTTCGCCTGGCTGCTCGGCGTGAACCTGTGGGGCGTCCTGCACGGCATCCACGAGTTCGTGCCACGCATGATCGAGCAGGACGGCGAGGGCCACGTCGTCAACACGGTGTCCATGGACGGGCTGTTCGCCCCGCCGGGAGCGGGCGGCTACGCGGTCACCAAGCACGCCGCGCTGGCCGCCTCCCAGGCGCTCGCCCACGACCTGGCCGCCGCCGGGTCGAAGCTGCGGGTGACCGCGCTCTGCCCTGGCCCGGTCAGGACCCGCATCGGTGACTCGTCCCGGTTGCGCCCGCCCAGCCTGGTCACCACGCCGACGCAGGACGAGGTGGACGCGCTGGAGGCGGTCGGAAGGTCGGTCGCGGACGGCATCGAGCCCGCCGAGGTCGCCGACCTGGCGGTGGCGGCCATCCGCGACGAACGGTTCCTGGTGCTGACCGATCCTCAGTACGCCGCCCGGCTGCGCCTGCGTACCGAGACCCTGCTGACCGGAAACCTGCCGCCTCACCAGTGACGTTCGCGGGCGAGCACCCGTACGACCGCGCCGCGCCGCACGTCCACCAGCAGCCGGACGGTGTCGCCAGGGAGTATGTCCTGGTAGACGCCCTGCTTGATCAGGTAAGCCGTGGCCGGCCCGGAGCCGCCGTCGTGAAGGGCGAGCAGCCAGATCCGCGTCCCCTCCTCGTCGCGGGAGATCCACCGTTTGACGACGTGACCGGCGACCTCCTGGCGTCTGGGTCCGTGCGTGACGCGTGGCGCGCGCTCGATCTGCACACCGTGCCAGCCGCTGCCCGTGAAGATCCACTCTCGCCCCGGATCGGCCGGCACGGGGCCGGGCCCGGCCAGCTCCCGGCCTGGCGCGGTCGGCACGAAGCCACGTCCGTACCTGAGCAGTCCCACCCCCGCCAGGAACGCCGCCATCGTCCCGAACGTCCCCGGCCACGACACGCCGGCCTCTTTGACGGTGAGGAACCAGGGGACGACGAGCGCGGCGACCAGGAGCACCGGCACGATCATGGTGGGCCAGCGCCACCGCGCCAGGCCCAGGTCGATGGCGCACAGCCGGACAAGGGGGATGAAGCTCCTGTCCAGCTCGGAGCCTTCTGGCATGAGCGCGATCACCGGCGCGCGCGGCGCGCCCGCCAGCCGGGCGGCCACCCGGTCGAGGACCCAGCGCTCGTACGGCAGGAGCGGCTCAGCGCGGGGCGCGGCCGGCGAGACGCGGTCGCCGTCGATCGTCAGCCAGTCGCGCCGAGCCAGGTCGAACAGCGTGGCATGGAACACCTCCTCCACCCGCATCCCGCGTAAGAGCTCCACGACGGGCGCCGGTGCCGGATGCGCGGGCGCCGCCGGCGAACGCTCACGGCCGGACAGTTTGAACGCGGTGGCCAGCGCGGCGACCCACACAGCTCATGCGGCCGCCGGCCAGACAAGATCCATCGTTATGTGGTAGCACGAGTGCCGCTGCCAGGCCAGGTGTAATGCACAAGGCCGATAGACTGTGATTACCGCATCTCGCCTTTTGGGGGTTCTCACGGTGTCTGAATTCGACACGGTTCTGGTGGTCGACTTCGGCGCGCAGTACGCGCAGCTCATCGCCAGGCGGGTGCGCGAGTGCCACGTCTACTCCGAGATCGTCCCCTCGTCCATGCCGGTCGAGGAGATGATGGCGAAGCAGCCCAAGGCGATCATCCTGTCCGGCGGCCCCTCCTCCGTCTACGCCGAGGGCGCGCCGCCGGTGCCGCACGGGTTGTTCACGACGGGTGTGCCCACGTTCGGCATCTGCTACGGCTTCCAGGCCATGGCGCAGGCGCTGGGCGGCGAGGTGGCCCGCACGGGCATCGCCGAATACGGCGGCACCCCGCTGGAGGTGCTCGACGAGGGCGTCATCTTCGCCGGCCTGCCGGCCAGCCAGACCGTCTGGATGTCCCACGGCGACAGCGTCTCGGCCGCCCCGGCCGGCTTCGCGGTGACCGCCTCGACCCGCGAGACCCCGGTCGCCGCCTTCGAGCACGTCGAGCGCGGCCTCTACGGCGTGCAGTTCCACCCCGAGGTGCTCCACTCCGAGCACGGCCAGATGGTGCTCAAGCACTTCCTCGACGCGGCCGGCTGCCGCCCCTCGTGGACCATGCTCAACATCGTCGACGAATCCGTCGCGGCCGTGCGTCGCCAGGTCGGCGACGGCCGCGCCATCTGCGCGCTGTCCGGCGGCGTCGACTCCGCGGTGGCCGCCGCTCTCGTCCAGCGTGCCATCGGCGACCGGCTGACCTGCGTGTTCGTCGATCATGGCCTGCTGCGCAAGGGCGAGGCCGAGCAGGTCGAGCGCGACTTCGTGGCCGCCACGGGTGTGAAGCTGCGCGTGGTCGATGCCGCCGAGCGGTTCATCAAGGCCCTCGACGGCGTCACCGACCCGGAGGAGAAGCGCAAGATCATCGGGCGCGAGTTCATCCGTGTCTTCGAGGACGAGCAGCGCGCCATCCTGGCCGACGGCCCGGTGGAGTTCCTGGTCCAGGGCACTCTCTACCCCGACGTGGTCGAGTCCGGCGGCGGCACAGGCACCGCCAACATCAAGTCACACCACAACGTCGGCGGCCTGCCGGAGGACCTGCGGTTCACGCTGGTGGAGCCGCTGCGCACGCTCTTCAAGGACGAGGTGCGGCGCGCGGGCGAGGAGCTCGGCCTGCCGTCCGCCATGGTGTGGCGGCAGCCGTTCCCCGGTCCCGGCCTCGGCATCCGCATCGTCGGCGAGGTCACCCGCGAGCGCCTGGCCATCCTGCGGGAGGCCGACGCGATCGCCCGCGAGGAGCTGTCCAGGGCCGGCCTCGACCGGCAGATCTGGCAGTGCCCGGTGGTGCTGCTGGCCGACGTGCGGTCGGTGGGAGTGCAGGGCGACGGGCGGACGTACGGTCATCCGGTGGTGCTGCGGCCGGTGACGTCCGAGGACGCGATGACGGCCGACTGGGCGCGGGTGCCGTTCGACGTGCTGTCGCGCATCTCCACCCGGATCACCAACGAGGTCCGCGAGATCAACCGCGTCGTGCTCGACGTGACGAGCAAGCCTCCCGGCACCATCGAGTGGGAGTGACCTGGTTCCTTCAAGAATTTTTGAGTTCGGCGTGCGCGCGACGCATCAAACTCAAACACCCTGTGCCTGAGATCCTCAATCAGGAGGTCGCGCCGCTGTGGGGGCTTGCCGGCTTGCCGTGTCGGGCCACGGCCTTCCCCGGAATCGTTTGACGACGAGGGGGTTGCGTTGTCAGGCTGTTTTGATGAAAGACCGGAGCCGAACTCAAGGTTTCTGGGAAGACCGCCTGCGTGACGACTGGACCGTGAGCGGGGTCGGATACAAGACGCTGGGACGGGCCTTCAACCTGTGGATGTACCGCGTGCGATCCGAGGTCTTCAACCGCGAGGCCGCCACGCTCGCGCTGGACCCGGCCACCGCACGCGTCCTCGACGTCGGCTCCGGCACCGGCTTCTACGTCCGCCACTGGCAGCTGCGCGGCATCAACTCCGTCGTCGGCTGCGACCTCACGCAGGCGGCCGTGGACCGGCTCCGTGAGCGCTTCCCCAGCGTGACCTTCCACCGCCTCGACATCGCCGAGCCCGGGGAGGTCCTGGAGCCGGAGTCGTTCGAGGCGGTCTCGGCCATGGACATGCTCTTCCACATCACCGACGACACGCGCTACAAGGCCGCCTTGCGCTCCATCCAGCAGGCGCTGAAGCCGGGCGGTTACTTCGTACTGTCGGAGAACTTCCTGCACCGGCCCGAGCAGCGCGGCGACCACCAGGCCAACCACACGCTCCCCTGGATCGCCGCGGCCCTGGAGGAGGCCGGGTTCGAGGTGATGCGACGTGTCCCTATGCTCGTGCTCATGAACGCCCAGGTCGATGCGAACCCGGTGTGGCGCAAGCTCTGGGGCGGCCTCCTGCGCGCCGTCACCCTG
Organism: Nonomuraea cypriaca; assembly: GCF_015645445.1. Lineage (GTDB taxonomy): Bacteria > Actinomycetota > Actinomycetes > Streptosporangiales > Streptosporangiaceae > Nonomuraea > Nonomuraea cypriaca. The sequence continues at coordinate 12,780 of NZ_JADOGI010000068.1, forward strand.
ACCGAGCAGACCGGCGGCGTGGCCGGGGCGCTGCTGTTCCCGCTGGAACGCCGACTCGTCCGCTGGCTCCGCGAGAGCCCCACCACCGAGATGATGATCTGCCGCCGCCGCTGAACCGCGCCGCCCCCTCTGCGGCTTTCCATCGGCTGCCCCTTGGTCGTCGGCGCTTACGCGTGGCGGCGGTGGAGCGGCGTCCCGTTCGACCGCACAGGACCGATCGAGGTGCCCGGCGAACGTGCATCTCTACATCACCGGTCTGCGGCAGGGGTCGTCATGACCGCCACCAGGCGATCCACGTTCGCTTTCGTGGTGCCGTCATCATCCGCTCGGCGGGAGACTTTGGAGGAGGGACCCCGACCGGTGAGTGGACGGAGCTGAGCCATGCACGCTGAGAAAGCCGTATCAGAGCAGTCATCACGGCTGGAGCAGGCGTTACTGGCGTGCGGGGTGGCCGGGCCGGCGCTGTTCGTCGCCGTGTTCCTGGTGACGAGCGCGGTGCATCCGGCGGGCTATGAACCGCTTCGTCATACGGTGAGCGGTTTCGCGCTTGGGCCGTACGGCTGGGTGCAGAACGCGAGTTTCCTCACTGTGAGGTGGGACCGCCGAATTCCCCGGCGGCGCCGTACGCGGACAGCCGCACTGGGGCCACTGGTAGGAACCCAGCGTCAAAGTTCGGCAGATCGACGGGTAGAGCTTCGGCAGATTCACGGGCAACCGTTCGGCAGATTCACGGGCAACCGTTCGGCAGATTCACGGGCAACCGTTCGGCAGATTCACGGGCAACCTATCGGCAGATCGACGGCGTGCGCTAGGATGACGTCGTGCGGGAAGCCATCAAATACCTCTCCCGACGTGCGGCTTCGCTGGTCTACGAGGCGCTTGAGGACACGCGGGTCGTCGTCATCAACGGTGCGCGCCAGGTGGGCAAGAGCACCCTTGCCGAGAGGGTGTTGCGCCAAGCCCCCAACGGAGTCGCGCGCTTCCTCGACGACCCCCTCACACGGGCGGCAGCGCAGGAGGATCCGATCCGCTTCGTCGATCACGAGGGCCTCATGCTCATCGATGAGGTCCAGCGCGTTCCTGATCTCTGGCTGGCGATCAAGAACGTTGTCGACCGCGATCCGCGCCCTGGCCGCTTCCTGCTCACCGGTTCCGCGCGACTGCTCGCCCTGCGCAGTCTCCCCGATGCGTTGCCGGGCAGGTCCGAGACCATCGAACTGTGGCCGCTCTCCCAGGGCGAGATCGAGGGCCACGAGGACGGATTCGTCGATGCGGCGTTCCGCGTGGGCGCGGATCTCCGCGCGGAAGCGCTCGGGCTGAGGCGTAGGAACTATGTGGCACTGGCCGCTCGGGGCGGCTATCCAGAGGCGGTCAAGCGGACCAACCCTCGCAGGCGCGAGCGCTTCTTCGAGGGCTACATCGGGGATTTGATCGCCCGCGACGTGAAACAGGTCGCCGACATCGAGCGCGCGGCCGACATGCGCAGGCTCATCTCCTTGCTCGCCGCGCAGATCGGAGGCCTGCTCAACGTGAGCCGTCTCGCCGGCGAACTCGCGCTTCCGGCCTCGACCGTACGCGGCTACATCGAGATCCTCGAGACGATTTTCCTGGTCAAGCTCATCCCCGCGTGGTCGTCGAACGCCACGACACGTGCCGTGGCGACCCCCAAGGTCATCTTCGTCGACTCCGGGCTGGCCGCGTACCTTACCAGCGGGAACAACAGCGACAGCCTGGTCGGCGGCCTGCTGGAGAACTTCGTGCTCAGCGAGATCGCCAAGCAGCTGACCTGGGCCACGACCTCGGCCCGCATCTATCACTACCGAGACCGCGATCAATACGAGGTGGACGCGGTCCTGGAGAACAACGCGGGCGAGATCATCGGCATCGAGGTCAAGGCCGCGGAAACCGTCCGTCCTGATGACTTCCGCGGGCTGAGGCTCCTTCAGAGGCGTCTCGGGGACCGTATGCGGGCCGGGTTCGTGCTCTACTGCGGCCCCGAGTCGCTGAGCTTCGGCGAGGGCCTCACCTGCCTGCCCGTCTCCGCGCTGTGGACGACCAGAGCCGAATCCTGACCCCTCTGCGGCCCGATGCGCGGAACGCGGGCTCGCCACCGTACGCATCATCGAAATGATCGCCGGCGACGCCACCACCACCAGGCAGTGGATACTTCTCGCGCCCGAGATCGCCGCCGTGATCGTCGGCGCGGTCATGGTTGTCCCCCGGCTTCCCGAGCTGAGGTCCCCAGGGCTCGACGAGCGCTGGAGCGGGCACGCTAGCTGGCGTTGTGTGGATCCCGCCGCGGCGCGACAAGCTTGGCCAGGCCCGCGCGGGCGAAGTCGAGCACGCGGTCGACCAGGGGAAGGAGCTCCTCGCTAGCGGTGTCGCGGTGGCGGACCTCGTGAGTCATGTACAGCTCGCGCAGACCGCCCACCACGGTGTACGCGGTCAGGCGCGGAGCCAGCGCCTCGGGCGGCAGGCCCACGTCCTTGCCGATGGCGGCGGCGATCAGGCGTTCCAGCTCGTAGTAGCCGGCGCGGGCGCGGCCGCGGAGGTCCTCGTCCTCGGCTATCAGGGTGGCGCGTTTGACGCGGAGGGACCAGGTCTCGCCCGGCCTGCCGCCCTGGTCGGCGTCGCGTTCGTCGAGGGCGTGCATCGTGTCGCGCATCCACTCGGCGAAGGCATCGAGGGCGGTGCCCGGCCGGGCGTCGAGGCGGGCGGCCAGTGACTCAACGGCGAACGGGTCGTCGGCGAACAGCAGGTCTTCCTTGGTGGGGAAGTGCAGCGTGACGGTCCGCGTCGCGACGTCCGCGTGTTCGGCGATCGCCGCGATGGTCGTGTTGCGGTAGCCGTGCGACGTGAACAGCTCCAGTGCCGAGGTCTGGATCCGTTCGCGGGTCTGCCGCTTCTTCCGTTCTCGCCGGCCTTCCATGCGGCAACGATACCACGCATGAAATAAATGCAGTCTATGCTACTGTTATGACGAAAGGTATTGACTTAGGAGAGGTGAGGACGTTGTCCAAGACGTGGTTCATCACCGGCACGTCGAAGGGATTCGGCCGCGAGTGGGCGGAGGCCGCCCTCGAGCGGGGCGACCGGGTCGCCGCCACCGCACGAGACCTCGACCACCTGCGTCCCCTCGCCGAGAAGTACGGCGACGCCGTGCTTCCTCTGCGGCTCGACATCACCGACCGCGAGGCCGTGTTCGCCGCCGTGCGGCAGGCGGCCGAGCACTTCGGCGCACTGGACGTGGTGGTCAACAACGCGGGCTACGGACACTTCGGCATGGTCGAGGAGTTGACCGAGACCGAGATCCGCGCCGAGATGGAAACCAACTTCTTCGGCACGCTGTGGGTGACGCAGGCGGTCCTGCCCGTGCTGCGCGCGCAGGGTCACGGCCGGATCATCCAGGTCACCAGCGAGGGCGGCGTCCGGGCATACCCCGGCATCGGCGGCTACCACGCGTCGAAGTGGGCGGTGGAGGGGCTGTCGGAGTCGCTCCGCAAGGAGGTCACGCACTTCGGCATCGACGTGATCTGCCTGGAGCCCGGCCCCTACTCGACCGACTTCGGCAGCGCCAGCGTCCGCACCAGTGCCGAGCACCCGGACTACGCGAAGGTCCGCGCGGCCACCGAGATCGAGTGGGATCTGGGCGACCCCAAGGCGACGCGCGGGCCGATCCTGGAACTGGCCGACACCGCCGACCCGCCGGCCCGGATCTTCTTCGGCAAGTCGTTCGAGCCGGTCGCGGCCGAGTACGAGGAACGGCTTGCCACGTGGCGGAAGTGGCAGCCGGTCGCGCTGGCCGCATTCCGTTGACCGTGCCATGTCCAGGGAGGCCGCGGCTCCGGCGGCTCGTAACCTTGCCCGGGTGAGAATCCGCCGCAGAGCCCCCGAGGACCTGGACGCCTGTGTCGAGGCCCTCGCCACGGTCCACGCCGCCGACCGTTATCCCGCGAACTGGCCGGACGACCCCGGCGCCTGGCCGACGCCGGACGATCCGGCCATGGCGTGGATAGCGGCCGAGGCGAGTCTGACCACGGAGATCACCCGCCTGTTCGTCTCACCGGTCGCCCGTGGGCGCGGGCTGGCCGGTCGGCTGCTCGACGCCGTGCGGGCCGCCGTACGCACTCCGCTCAAGCTGGAGGTGTTGCCCAACGGTTGACAGGCTCGAAAATCTCCACGCGGCAAGCCGTGCTCAGGAACTGCCCGACAACAGATCCGAGCCCCGGGCGCGTGCGCTCCCGGAGCTCGGTCGGATGTGGTTTGTGGTTATCGCTTGGCGCACAGGGCGGTGTCGGCGGCCTTGATGACGCTCATCGCGGCGGGTTCGGTGGCGGGCAGCGCCGTGACGGCGACGGTGGCGACCCGGCCGTCGTCGGTCACGCCACCGCGGGTCTCGTAGCCGTCGATGTCGCCGCCGTGGCCCCACGACACGCCGCCGCAGGTCAGTGGCATCTTCATCAGGCCGAGCCCGTACTCCCAGCCGGCCGGGAAGCCGGGCGCCTTCATGGTCTTCTTCATGGCCGAGAGCTGCGCCGGCTTGAGCAGCTTGCCGTCCATAAGGGCGAGCCAGAAGCGGTTGAGGTCGCTGGGGGTGGCGATGAGCTGGCCGGCCGCCCCTCCCCACGACGGGTCCAGGTTGGTGATGTCGATGAGCTTGCCGCCGGGCTTCCTGGAGCCGTAGCCCTTGGGGTGGCGCTCGCGGATCGTCTTGACGCCCTTGCCGGGCCAGTACGTGTGGCGCAGGCCGGTTGGCTTGATGATCCGGTCGGTGATGGCGTCGCCCACCGGCTGGCCGGTGACCTTCTCGATGAGCAGGCCGAGCACGATGTAACCGGTGTTGCTGTACTCCCACTTCTTGCCCGGCGCGAACGACGCCTTGTGGGCGAAGGCGATCTTCAGCAGGTCCTGCGGGGAGCGGTACCTGTTGCGGACGTCGAAGACGTTGGGCATCCAGCGGGTGTAGTTGGGCAGGCCGCTGGTGTGCTGGAGGAGCTGCCGTACGGTGATCTTGCGGCCGTCGCCGGACTTGCCGCGGATCAGTTTCGGCAGGTAGGTCTCGATCGGCTCGTCCAGCTTGACCTTGCCCTCGCCGATGAGCTGGAGGACGGTGACGGCGGTGAAAGTCTTGGTGTTGCTGGCGATGCGGACCTGTCCGTCGACCGGCACCTCGGCTTTGGTCTTGAGGTCTCCGACACCGGCGGTGTAGTAGCGGGTCTTGCCGTCGCTGCCTTGGACGGTGGCCAGCGCCGCCGGGAACTTGTGCTTCTTGACCAGGTTGTCCAGCTGCTTCTGCACGGGTGTGTTGCTGCGGTTGCGCTTGGCGTCTTTGACTTCGTCGCGCATCTCGTCGAGTTCGGCCCGCAGTTCGTCGGCGGGGTCGTGCTGGGTGGCCTTCGCGGTGCGGTCGAGGCCGCTCGCTGCGGCGGCAGGGGCGGCGGCCACGCTCATCGCCGTCATCGCTGTCAGCGCCGCCGCGGCCAGCACGCGCATGCGCCGGGGGGTCGTGGAGGAGGAAGGGAGACGCGACATGGGAACCGCTCCTGCATTTTCGGGGTGGGTGTCCGCTGCGGACATGTAAAAGCATGTCGTCGGGGCCCACCCTCGAACGATCCCGTGCGCTGGAGTTCTTGGGTACAGCCAGCTATACCTGCGCGACGGTTCGTGACGCGGGTTCCCTCACGCGGATCGACGCGTGGCTGACAGGTACCCCGCTCGCACCAACGCGGACGTCACACTTCGCCGCCCTGCGACTGGCGGCATGATGAGACCCTGCTAAGCAACGCGCCGGCCGGTGCCGAGCAGAGGGTGCCGCTCAGCCGGATGGACAGCCGCACGGTGTTGCGCTCCTCGATGGGCAGCAGCCCGAAGTCGGTGATCAATTCGGCTGCCGCGCCGTTCCAGGCCACGATGTCCTGTCGCTCGTCGGCCAGGTAGGCGGGTATCGGTCCGAGCCGGTCCAGCAACTGGCGGGCGAAGGCGGGCACCGGCGCCCGATCGGCTTCCTTGGCGGGCGGGGCCTGCCCGGCCAGCCGCGCCAGGTGCTCGCGCTCCGCGGCGGTGAGCCGCAGCGCCGTACCCAGCGCGGCCAGCACCTGCGGGGACGGATGCGGCTCGGCGTGCGCCGGGTGGTGCTCCTCGGCTCCGCCGTCGTGCTGCCGAACGCCCCCGGCGCGCTGGAACTGGCCGCGCGGGTTCGGGCCCGGCCCGGGTGGGTCGTGCTGCGCCCGTCCGGGTTCATGCAGAACTTCCTTCGCCCACACCCGCTGGGTGAGCGGATCCGGCGGCATGGCGAGATCCGCACCGCCGCCGGTGCCGGCCGGCTGGGCTGGATCGACACGCGGGATATCGCGGCCGCCGCCTCCGTCCTGCTGATCGACCCCGGCGTCGAGCCCGGCGACCAGCGCGACTACCTGCTCACCGGGCCGAAGGCGTTGAGCTACCAGGACGCGGCGGCGATCATCACCGCCCACGCCGGTCGGCCGATCCGGGTGCTGCACATCGAAGCCGACGAGCTGGCGGGCGGCTACCGGGCCGCGGGCATGCCGGCCGAGTTTGCCGCCTCCCTCGCCGCCGTGGACGCCGGCCTCAGGGCCGGCCGGGAAGATCTGGTGAGCACCGCGGTGCTGGACCTGACCGGCCGGCCGCCCCGCCCCTTCGACGAGTTCGTCCAGGACCACGCGTCCGAGTGGGCGAACGGTGGGTTGCCCGAGCGCTGACCAGCGCCCGCCGGCGGATGGCGGGTGGACTGGGGTGGCGTGGGCCTCGACGGTGTCTGTCCGCTTCGGGCATCACTCGGCAGGCCGGCGGCCGGAGTCGCGATCGATCCCGCGCTCTGGAGACCTTCGGTGCGGCCGGTTGCCCGCCCACCGGGACACGAGGGTGGCGAGCCCGATCGCGGCCAGGAAGAGCAACAGGTTGCGGCCATAGTCGAGTGGCAGGATCGACGGGTTGTCGGCCCGCCTGCCCAGCGCCAGCACCGTCGGCAGGGTCGCGAGCGTCACCGTGCTCCCCACGATCATCGCCGCCCGCGCCGCGGTGCCCATGCGGCTCGCCACCAGCCCGGCCAGCAGCACCGCCGGCACCAGGATCGCGTCGTGTGCCACCAGGACACCGGCGAACCACCACGCCCAGCCGGCCGGATCGCTGTCCAGCACCAGCCCCGTGAAGCCGAGCGCCACGAGCGCGCCGCCCATGACGTAGCCGAGCCACCTCATGCGACCCGCACCCTGGCGACCCACTTGGTCTGCATGACACCCGGCCGGTTGGGTGCGATCAGCCGCACGGGGTAGCCGTGGTCCGGGTCGAGTGGCCGGCCGTTGAGTTTGAGGGCGAGGAGGGTCAGGGGATCGTTCCAGTGCGGGGGGCGTACCTCGCTGGTGGCGTAGTAGCCGGGCCGTTCGAGGGACTCGACGGTCAGGAACGCGTCCGGCCCGCCGCCGGCCTGGCCGACCAGGTCGCGCAGGCGTACCCCCGACCACTCGCACTCCACGCTCCAGCCCTCCACGCACGAGATCGGCAACCTGACCGTGTGCTGCGGCAGCCGGGTGAGCTCGGCGTAGCTCAGCGACAGCTCCGTCCGCACGGCTCCCGTCACGACCAGCCGGTACGCCGGGTCGCGGATCACCGTGGTCACCCCGGCGGCGACCGCCGACCGGTTGACCGGCACACCCTGCGGCCCGACGTCCGGATCGCGCGGCGCCAGGACGGCCAGCCGCTCCAGCGGCGTGACCGCCTCACCGGCGGTGACCAGAGCCGCCAGACCCGAGGCAGCAGCGACCGTGTGGAGGAAGCGGCGCCGATCCGCGTCCTCCACACGGGTCCACAGGTGCTGCCGGACCTTGGCCCATTCGTTGACGACGTGGATGACGAGGGCGCCGTACGCGATGAAGGCGGTCCAGTAGTGCGCCTGGATGAAGCCGAACGGCCACAGGTACGTGTAGGCGATGTTCATCAGCCCAGTGACGAGCTGGAACAGCGAGCCTGCCACGAGGAGCAGCACGAACAGCCGCTCGACGGCATGTCCCGCGGAGCGTAGCGGCGGCCACTGCCACAACTTGGGGTATACCGCCCACAACTTCGCCAGCAGCAGGGGAACGGTGGCGATGCCGCCGATGACGTGCAGCCCCTGAGTGACCCGGTAGAGGTTGACCGGCCGTGACGGCCACATCAGCCAGGCGGGCGGGTGCTGGGTGAAGTGGCTGAACAGGCCGGTCGCGAAGGCGACGGTGAAGCTGATCCCCAGCCAGATCCCCAGCTTGGCCGCCACCCGCTCGGACCGCAGCCGGCTGGTGAACCTGCCGGACAGCGACCGGCCGAGGGTCGCGATGACGCGTCTGCTCATGTCCCGAAGCCTGACACCGCCGGACCCTCGTGGAGCCGCCGTGCCGCGTATCGTCCGCACCCCGTAAGAAGTCGCCCGGTCGCGGGTAGCGAGCGTGGGCCCTGATGGCAGGTCTACCAGCGCTCCACCAGGTGTTCGCGACCGGGCGGCGGATGGTACGGCTCTGGCCGGTAATCGACGATCCCGGAGGCTCGTAGGCTTGCCCGGGTGAGAATCCGCCACAGAACCCCCGAGGACCTGGACGCCTGCGTCGAGGCCCTCGCCACGGTCCACGCCGCCGACCGCTATCCCGTGAACTGGCCGGACGACCCCGGCGGCTGGCTGACGCCGGACGATCTGGCCATGGCGTGGATAGCGGCCGAAGGGGGAGCCGTGCTCGGGCATGTGGGTCTGACCTCGGACGCGGAGATCACCCGCCTGTTCGTCGCACCGGCCGCCCGTGGGCGCCGGCTGGCCCGCCTGCTGCTCGATGCCGTACGGGCCGCCGTACACACTCCGCTCAAGCTGGAGGTCTCCTCAGAAGGGGCGGCGGCCATCGCGCTCTACGAGCGGTCCGGCTGGCGCAGGGTCGGCAGCAGCCGAGCCGAGTGGCTCAACGCCGCCGGCGAGCCGGCCTTGCTCCATCACTATGAGATGACCTCATGAAGCACGTCGTCGACCGGGGTGGCGCCCACGCCGAGGATCTTCTCGGTCTCGGCGTAGTCGACGACGAGCGGCTGGCCGGGCTTGATGAGCACTTCGTGCAGTTCCGCCCAGAACGGTGCGGTGAAGGCGAGCAGGGTCAGGTCGCGATCGGTCAGCTGTTCCATTCGCGGTTCCGGCGCTCCCGCGACTGCCGCGAGCCGCTGGGCCAGTTCGCGCACCGACAGGGTCGAGGTGGGAGCGTGCCAGGCCCTGCCGTACGCCTGCTCCTCCCGGCTCGCGGCCACCAGCGTGCGTGCCGTATCACCGATCGCCGAGTAGCTGTGCGGCACGTCGAGCTCCTGCGGCACCAGGGCGAGCCTGCCCTCCAGCACCTGCCGCTGCGCCGCGAGCGTGAACACCGAGTAGGCGCCGGCGCCGTAGAACTGGCTTGCCCGCACCTCGGTGACCTTCACCCCTGAGGCGGCGGCCTCCTCCCAGACCCGCGCCCTGGCCCGCCCCTTGGGCCCGGTGGCGGCCAGCGGGAGGCCGGGCGTGATCGGCCCGTCCACCGGCCCGTAGCCGTAGATGTTGCCGAGCATCACGTACGCGGCCCCGGCCCGCCGCACCGCGCTGAGCAACGACGCCGACAGGATCGGGAACTGCTCCGGCCAGGTGTGGTACGGCGGCGCGGCGGTGTTGAACAGCGTGTCCGCGCCCTCGGTCAGCTCGGTGAGCCGATCGGCGTCGGTCGCGTCCGCGGCGACCCTGTCGACGAGCGGGTGGTCGGGCCCGCCGCCGGTGCGGCTGATCATTCGTACCCGCTCGCCGTCCTCGGCCAGCAGCAGAGCGGTCCTCGACGCGGTGGCCCCGCGACCCACGATCACATGAGATTTCATGCTGACCACGGTGCCGACCGGCGGCCTCATGGCATAGTGGCCGGAATGCCAACTATCCGGAGGATCTGGCCATGCACCGCATCGCCGCAGTCGTCGTGCCCCCCGTGCTGAGCTTCGACATCTCGATCCCGCTGATGGTGTTCAACAGCGTTCCCCACTATGACGTGCGCGTTTGCACGGCCAGGCCCGGCCCGGTGCCGACCGTGGGCGGCCCTGAGATCGTGGTCACGGACGGCCTGGACGCGATGGCGGACGCCGACACGCTGATCGCCGTCGGCAGCGGCGGCGAGCCGGCTCCCACGGAGGTCCTCGACGCCCTGCGGAAGGCCGCGGCCGGCGGCTCCCGGATCGCCTCCCTGTGTACGGGCGCGTTCGTGCTGGCCCAGGCCGGCCTGCTGGACGGCCGCCGCGCCACCACCCACTGGGGGCTGGCCGGCGACCTCGCCACCCGCTTCCCTTCGGTCGACGTCCGGCCCGACGTCCTCTTCGTCGAGGACGGCGGCGTCTTCACCTCGGCGGGCGCCGCGGCCGCCATCGACCTGTGCCTGCACCTGGTCAGGCTCGACTACGGCGCGGCGGTGGCCAACGCGGCCGCGCGGCTCGCGGTCGTCCCTCCCGTACGGCCGGGCGGCCAGGCCCAGTTCATCGAGACCCCGCTGCCGCCAGAACGCGGCACCTCACTCGCCCCCACCCGGGCCTGGGCGCTGGAGCACCTCGACCGCCCGCTCACCCTGGCCGACCTGGCAGGTCACGCCAACACCAGCGTACGAACCCTGACCAGGCGCTTCCACGCCGAAACCGGGATGAGCCCCCTCCAGTGGCTGCTGCACCGGCGCGTCGACCGGGCCAGGGAACTCCTGGAGACCACCGAACTCCCCATGGACCAGGTGGCGGAGAAGAGCGGCCTGGGCAGCGCCGACTCCCTCCGCAAACACCTCGCCGCCCGCATCGGCCTCACCCCCACGGCCTACCGCGCGAGCTTCACCCAGGCCCCCACATGACGGACGTCGCGCGGCCTCACGCGGAGGGTGCCAGGTCGCGGCGGCGCAGGAACGCAAGCCCGGCCGCAGCCAGGCCCGCCGCCAGCACGGTCAGCCCGAGCAGCGCCGTCACCAGCGCCGCCGGACCCAGCCGAACGGCGACAGCCACGACAGCCAGCCGATGCCGCCGGCGTCGGCCAGCGCACGCAGCGCGAACAGCAGGCCGGCGACGGCGATCGCGATGCCGCGCGCCGTACCGGATGCGGCGGTGAGCTGCGCGGTGACGGCGGCGACGGCCGCGAACGCGCAGCCGCCCGCGGCGGTGGAGAGCCCGAACAGCAGCGACGACCCCGCGGGCAGGCCGTTGCCGGCCAGCGCGGGCACCGACAGCAGGCCCGGCAGCAGGTTGGCGGCGAGCACGACCGCGAGGGCGGCGGCCAGCGGGGCGTGGCGGCCGACGACGCCCGAGGACAGCAGCTCCCGCCGGCCGGTCTCCTCCTCCGCCCTGGTGTGCCTGATCAGCAGCAGGATGCTGATCAGCCCGCCGATCAGGGTCATGGACGAGCCGAGCGTCCAGGCGGTCAGGCCGCCGACGCCCGCGTCGTAGATGACGCCGCGCATGGCCAGCTGGGCGGGGTTGCTCATCGAGGCCGCCGCGAACGCGTCGCGGCCGGCCTGGTCGGCGTAGAGGGCGGTGGTGGAGGAGGCGATGCTCGCCGGCATCACGGCGCTGATGAGGATCCACACCGGCAGCAGTACGCGATCCCGGCGCAGGATGAGCCGGACGAGGGTCCAGGTACCGGTCATCGCGCGGCCTTCTCGTAGTGGCGCAGGAACAGCTCCTCCAGCGTCGGTGGCTGCGTGGTCAGCGCGCGTACGCCTGCCCTGGCCAGCTCGGCCAGCACCGGCGTGAGCGCGTCGCCGTCCACCTGGCAGCGCAGCCGGGCGCCGTCCACGGTGAGGTCGTGCACGCCGGGCAGCGCGGCCAGGCCGGGCGCGGGCGCGACCAGCTCGGCCGTCACCGAGGTGCGGGTGAGGTGGCGCAGGTCGGCCAGGCTGCCGGTTTCGACGGTCCGGCCGGCGCGGATGATGCTCACGCGGTCGCACAACGTCTCCACCTCGGACAGGATGTGGCTGGAAAGGAGCACGGTACGGCCGTTGCGCTTCTCCTGCCGTACGCACTCGTTGAAGACCGTCTCCATCAGCGGGTCCAGGCCCGAGGTGGGCTCGTCCAGCACCAGCAGCTCCACGTCGGAGGCGAGCGCGGCCACCAGCGCCACCTTCTGCCGGTTGCCCTTGGAGTAGGTGCGGCACTTCTTGCGCGCGTCCAGCTCGAAGCGTTCGAGCAGGTCGGCGCGCCGTTCTGGGTCGAGGCCGCCGCGCACCCTGCCCAGCAGGTCGATGACCTCGCCGCCGGTCAGCGACGGCCACAGCGTGACGTCGCCGGGCACGTACGCGAGCCTGCGGTGCAGCTGCGTGGCGTCCCGCCAGGGGTCGCCGCCGAGCAGCTCGACCCGGCCGCCGTCGGCGCGCATCTGGCCGAGCAGGACCCGGATCGTGGTGGTCTTGCCCGCGCCGTTGGGGCCGAGGAAGCCGTGCACCTCGCCCGTCTTGACGGTGAGGTCGAGCCCATCCAGGGCCCTGGCCTGGCCGAACGTCTTGACCAGGCCGTCCGCGCGCACCGCGGCGGTCACTGCTGCGCCTCCATCTTCGCGAGGCCCGTCCGTGCCTGCTCGATCAGCTCGCGGCCGACGAACTCCGGCCTGATCACGTCGAGCTTGGCCCTGCCGGTGCGCAGCGCGCCGGGCGGCGAGTAGAGGTCCGTGCCGAGCGCACGGGAGACGTGCTCGTGCAGGACGGTGATGCCCAGGTTCATCGCCGTCAGCACGGCCGCGCGGGCGCGGTGGTCGGTCTCGGGGGAGTCCTCGCGGGTCAGGCTCTCCTCCGTCACGTTCACGAGCTCGTCGAACATGGCGGCGGCTCCGGGTGAGCCGTCCACCAGCGCCCGGCCGAGGTACTTCATCAGCGGCGGCGCGGTGCGCTGGACGGTCTCGATGAACTCCGGCTTCTCCATGTTGTGGTCGGTGGTGCCCGCTTTGACCTGCTCGCGTATGTAGCTCAGGACGTACTCGTCGCAGGACTGCCGCAGTTGCTCCTTGGTGCCGAAGTGGTGCTGCACCAGGCCGGACGAGACGCCGGCCCGTTCGGCGATCCCGCGGACCGTGGTGGCCTTGACCCCCTGCTCGGCGAACAGGGCCATCGCCGCGTCCCGGATGCGGGCGCGCGCGGTCAAATCCTCGTCAGATACTGGTCGCATGTCCAGCATGCTATACGAATGTATTGGCCACCATGCAAGCGTCCAGTCCTACATGCTCAGCTGTCACCTCCTACACGCTCAGGCCTCACCCCTGGCGCGCCTGAGTGCTTCCGCGCGCTGGGCCTCGATCTCCTTGCCGAACGCCGCCGCGGCCTCCGTGAGTTGCTTGACCTTCTCCGGGTGCTGGTCGGCGAGGTTGCGCTGCTCGCCCTTGTCCTCGTCGATGTTGTAGAGCAGCGGCAGCTCAGGCGCCGGCGTCTCCTGAACCGCGACGTGCAGCTTCCAGGCCCCGGAGCGAACGGCGTTCAGGCTCCAGTTGTGGTAGTGGTACAGGGTCCGGTCCGGCTTGGCGCCGCCCAGCAGCGCCGGTGCCAGGTCGATGCCGTCGATCGGCCGGTCCTTGGGGACCGCGCCCCCGGTCGCGGCGGCCAGCGTCGGGAGCACGTCGGTGAAGCACGCGGGCTGCTCGAACGTCGACTTCGGCTGGATCCGGCCGGGCCACCGCATCACGAACGGTATCCGGATTCCCCCCTCGAACGTCGAGCCCTTCTTCCCGCGCAGCCCGCCGGTGCCCGCGGCCACGGGCCCGTTGTCGCTGGTGATCACGACCAGGGTGTCGTCGGTCAGCCCGTTGGCCTTGAGCTCGTCGAGCACGCGGCCGATGTGGAAGTCGGACTGCTGAATCAGGTCTCCGTACGGCCCCGCCTTCGACGACCCCTGGAAACGCTCCTGGACGTGGTACGGGGTGTGCGCCGTGTTGTAGGGCACGTAGGCGAAGAAGGGCCGGTCCTTGTTCTGCTTGATGAAGTCGATCGCCTTGTCGGTGCAGCGGCGCGACAGGAAGACCTGCTCCTTCGGGCCCAGCATTTCGACGATCTTCTCGCCGTCATACAGGGCGAACTCTTCCTTCTGGTTGCTCTGCGGCGTGCCGAAGAACGTGTCGAACCCGTGCTTCACGGGGTTGAGCTCCGGGCGTACCGCGGGGTCGCCGAGATGCCACTTGCCGAAGATCCCCGTACGGTAGCCGGCCGCCCGCAGCACCTCGCCCAAGGTCTGCTCGTAGGCCGACACGCCTTCGCGCGCCCCGGGCTTGACGACCCAGGGCAGCCCGACCCGCTGCGGATACCGGCCGGTGAGCAGCGCCGCGCGGGCGGGGGTGCACACCGGGCCTCCGGCGTACATCTGGGTGAACCTCGTGCCGGCCGAGGCGAGGGCGTCGATCCGTGGCGTCTGGATCTCGGTGGAGCCGTACGAGCTCCAGTCGCCGTAGCCGACGTCGTCGAGCATGATCAGCACGATGTTCGGGGGCCGCTGCGCCGTACCACCGGCAGTGGCCGCGGACGCGGACCCCGGCCGGCCGGTGGCCACGGCGGCCGCCAGACCGAGCCCACCGCCCAAGATCGCGCGTCGGCTCAGCCCGTGGGTTTCCGCCAATGTTCTCTCCTCCTTCAACGTTGTAACAGGACAAAGAGGCTATGCACCCACCGCGCGATCGATGTGTGAGTTCCACGAACTCCCACAAAAGACTCAGGTACCAGGGCGCCGACCGGTCGCGGCGGGTGCCGGCCGGTCCCGCGACCACGATCTCCAGCGCCTCGCCGGAGTCGTCAGAGGTCCTCCCAGGCCCAATGCCACCAACGTTGATCATCTTTGCTGATCAAGCGGTCTTTGACCGTGCGGCAGCCGCGGTTTCGCGAGTTGGGAGTGGAGTGACCACCGGTTCGCCGGTTGCCGCTGCCGGTGGCGTCAGGAGCCAGAACGTGATGGTGGTCCGGGGCGGAAGCGGGACCTTGGCTGGGTCTTTCTGACGGGGGAACCGGCGGCCGGGCCGGCGTTGCTCGCGGCGGAAGGATCGCACCCGCAGGGTCTCGGACAGCAGATGACGCTGGTCGGTGATCTCGTAGCTGACGTCATCGACGAGATTGTCGAGGTCACAGGGGGGAAAGCGCCGCCTCGTCGCTGGCATGGCGGCGGACGGCTTGCACGGTGCGGGTGAAGGAGATCCGGTCGGGGTCGAGCCGGTGCCGTTCGGCGGCGGTGGCGATCAGATGCCGGATCGCCTGGTAGGCGCACAGCAGGGCGTAGACCTCCTGGCGGAAGGCGATCCACTGGGGGATCTGCCCCGCGACCCGGCAGGCGCGGCGGCGTTTCCCTTCGGTCTGTTTCGCTGCCGCGCCGTTGCCGGGAGCCGTCTGGGGTGTCCGCTCATAGAGCGGGCCCGCCATCGGTGTTGCGGCCACCCTGGACGGGCCCTGATGATCCTCCACATGCGGCAGTCCGCATAGACGCCCGGTCCCCGGTTGCGCTCAATGCCGGGCGCCGGGGCCATCCGATAGTCGACTGCAACCTTTTGCCCGTCGGTCGCGTTGGCAACGGGCGAGAGGAGATCAACAGTGGATCGTCACGAGGGTTTTCGCGAGTTCGTGCTCGCCCGGCAACAGGCGTTGAGGCAGACCGCGTACCTGCTCGTGGGCGACACGCATCTGGCGGAGGACCTGCTGCAGAGTGTGCTGATGAAGGTCGCCGGGCACTGGCACAAGCTCGCCCGGGGCGGTAACCCAGAGGCGTACACGCGCAAGGCGCTGGTCAACCAGTACATCTCGTGGCGGCGCCGGTCGCAGCCCGAGGTGCCCAGTGCCGATCCGCCCGAGCACGGGGTCTCCTATGACGAGGCGGCGCTCGACAGGATCGTGCTGCGCCGGGCGCTGGCCAAGTTGACCCGCAAGCAGCGCGCGGTGATCGTGCTGCGCTTCTGGGAGGACCTGACGGAGGCGCAGACGGCCGAGGCGCTCGGTTGCTCGATCGGCAACGTCAAGAGCCAGACGCATCACGCATTGGCCCGGCTGCGGACGCTGGCGCCCGAGCTCAGCGCGGACTTTCAGGAGGTGGCCAAGTGACCAGGCTGCGCGAGGCACTGAAGGGCATGGCCGACGAGATGCCTGCGCCGGCGTCCACGGTCGATCTGGCGGAGCTCGCCCTGGCGAACCACCAACGAAACAGGAGGCGTATCACAGTGGCAACAACCTTCTTCGCGACGGTCGCGATAGTAGGGGTGATGACGGCAGGTGTGACGCTCACAGGAGCGCGGCAAGTCGCGCAGGAGCCCGCCACAAAGACGGTGCCCGACCTGCCCGCGGGCTCGGTAGGGGCACTCAGCCTCGCGTATCCGACGGACTGTAAGCAGGTCCGGGAGCCGAAACCTGGCATCGACTGCTCCGAGGCCGAATGGCAGGTCGTCACCCGGGTGGGCAAAACGTACCGGGTGCCGCAGGCGCTGACCCACACCGTCAAGGACCGTAGGGTGCCCGTCGCCCTCAGCCGCGACGGGCGTATGTTCGCCTACTACAGCCGGCAGGCGCAGACGTACGTGGTCCGCGACATGGAGGCCGGCACCGAGGTCACCTCGCCGGTAAAGGTGGGGGAGGAGCGAATCGACATCGGCTCCATGCTGGTCGTCTCCGACGACGGCCGGTACCTCGCCTTC
Organism: Nonomuraea cypriaca; assembly: GCF_015645445.1. Taxonomy (GTDB): domain Bacteria; phylum Actinomycetota; class Actinomycetes; order Streptosporangiales; family Streptosporangiaceae; genus Nonomuraea; species Nonomuraea cypriaca. The sequence goes on from NZ_JADOGI010000068.1 coordinate 29,425, forward strand.
GACCCGCGCGAGGGCAGCAAGCAGCCCGGCCTGCTGATCGACGTGCGTACCGGCAAGACCGTCTCGCTGAACGGCGAGTACGAGGCGATCGGCATCAAGGACGGGCTGGTCGAGATGGTCCGGTACCGCAAGACCGACCTGTGGCTGATGCCGGTCAAGGGCGGGGGCAAGCCGGTCCGCTTCGACGGCACGTACATCATGTTCAGCGAACTCGCTCCAGACCGCCGCACGGTGGCCGCCGTGGAGTTCGACGAGTTGAGGAGGAACAAGCTGACACTGCTCGATGCCAAGACCGGCCGGATGTTGCGTAAGGTGCCGGTTCGGGGGGTGCCGGCCAAGGCCGGGCTGGTCGGTGTCCGGATCTGGTCGAGCGCCTCTGAGGTCGTGCTCGATTACCAGGTCGGCGTCCGCCTGCGCAGCTACGGGTTGAACGTTGGGACCGGGAGGTTGCGGCACCTGGCCGACTACCCGGACGTCGGCTTCAAGCAGGCGGCGCTGCCGGGCAGTTGGTGAGGCTCTTTTCAGGGGCATAGACTCGTCTGCTCCCAGCGGTCATGCCGGCGCTGACCGGGCGCGCTACGCCAGTTGCCATGGGTGGTTAGTGGGGTGCAAGTGACGATCAAGCGTTAGCTCATATGTTCGCTTGGTCCGCACGGGGATGAACGCCGCGGAACAGCTCGCGACTCATGGGCTGACTCCGTCGGCGCGGCTCCTCGTCACGAGAATGTGATCAAGGAAGAAACGCCGTGAAGAAGACGATCGTTCTGAAAATGTTTGCCGCCGCTGCCGTCATGGTCACGGGCGGTATCGTCCTGTCTCCGGCGGCCTCGGCCTCGTCATCGCCGTGCCCACATAACAGGATCTGCATCTTCGAGAACGCCGGTTTCCACGGGGGCCACAAGTCCTACAACCGCGGCACCGACGTCCTCACTTTCAACACCCTGGAGCAGGTGTTCAGCGACCGCGTGCTCACCAATGACAAGATCTCTTCGGTCATCAACAACACGAACCGGCGGATCACCTTCTACAGTGAGGCCGGTTGCAAGGGCCGTTACCTGCGTATCCCTCCGTACACGCAGGTGCGTGACCTGAACCGATACCACTTCAACGACACCATCTCCTCCCTCAGGGGCTAGTGCCGGCCGCGCCGACACGTACAGCAATGCCTCATGGCTCACAACGGGGCGCCACGGCGCAGCGAGAGGTCGCGACGGATCTACAACCCCGGGCTGTGAGGCCGATATCGGGCTTGTCTTCCAGCGAACCTATTTCAGGCTCCGTGGCAGGTGCCCTGGTCACAGCATGATCGCGATGCCGATGTTCGGCCGATGACGTGAAGAAGCTCCTGGTAAACGGGTTGATCACCACAACCGACACCGTCGCAAGCAGGAGCTTCCGGTGCTTTTCTATCGTGCTGCCGTCGGCGAGACGGACTGCTACCTGGTCTGGACGGATTTCTAACGCATTGCGGCGGCTGGAAATTTGAGCGTTCCTTCGCAACGGTTGGGTTGACGGTCAGCATCATGCCCGACATTCCGCTTGTATCTAATTCGAGAAATTTAACTAGGAATGTCGGCATTGCGGACGCCCCACGAAGCAGAGGTGGAACAGCGTGATGACGCGAACGGCCCGTCGTGGCCATGAAAGTAAGTGGCCCTGGATCATCCCTGCCTGTGCCGCGACCGGCGTTCTTACGATCCTACTGCTCGCCTTGGGCGCCAAGGGTGCCGAGGTCTCTCAGACACTGTCCCTCGGGGTCGGCATCATCGGTTGTCTCATCAGTGTCTACTTCCAGAAAACGGAAGCACCGCTCCCCTCTCTCCAGCCGTGGTGGTATTGGCTGCTGTCGGTGGTGCCGCTGGCCATTCTGGCCGTGGCGGTCGGCTGGTGGCTCTTCATCCACAAGCCTGATGAGCACGTCACCGACCTGGTCCACATCCCCCCGAACGGCCAGGAGGTACACGACCAGGGCGAGGTTCTGGTGACCCTGCCCGTCTCGAATGACTCCACCGCGAGTTTCGGGTGGGACAATCTCGCCCTCACGCTGAGACTCGTGAATCCGAAGTCCGTCGGCAACTGCGTCACTCCCGCCACGCTCGACATCACTCCGATACTCGACGGCAAACAGGGGGACACGGTGAAGAAGGTGTCTTCCGAGACGGAGGTTCACCTGCCGCTGGACGGAGCGAAACGACGGATAAGCGCACGGGTGGTCGTCCATCTGCCTGACCCGTCATGCGTCGTGAATCTGACGGTCAGCGAAGCGGTCCTGTTCAACTAGCAAAGGAGCACGCCGGTGGTTCGAGTCGGTCAGAAGGCCGTGATCATGGTCGCTTTCCTCCTCCTGGCTCCCGCCTGCGGGTCCAATTCGCCACCGCCGCAACAGCAACCCGCTTTCCCCAAGAAAAATCTCTATATCGGCGTGACCCCCGACCATCCCGGCTTTTCGACCTCTGAACCGGGGACCAGCCGGCGCACCGGGTTCGACATCGATTTGGCCAAATGGCTGGGAAGCCGCCTGGACAAAGAGGTGGTATTCGTAGACCTGACGCTGGCGGACCGGGAGGAGGCGTTGAAAACGTCCAAGGTCGACATGGTGATCTCCACGTTCTCCATCAATGACGCGCGCCGGGATGTCATCGACTTCGCCGGACCGTACATGATCACCCGCCAGGGGGTGATGGTCAGGAAAGGCGACGACCGCATCAAGAACTTTGAGGACCTGACCACGAACAACAGGAACATCTGCGTCCCGAGTGGCACCACGTCCCAGGAACAGCTCCAGCATCTTAACGGCAAGAGCCTGACGCTCACCGATGAGACCGCACAGAAGGACTGCCTCCGGAAACTCGTCGACAAAGAGGTTGGCGCGTTCTCCACCGATGAGCTCATATTGCGCGGGTTCGCCAAGACCGCACCGGAGACCCAGGTCATAGACGTGTCATTCGGCCTCCAGGAGCAATACGGCATCGGCCTCCCGAACAACGACAAAGCAAAATGCAAAGTCATCACCGAGCAGCTGGATACGTTCATCAATGAGGGACCATGGGAGGACGTACTCAACCGGAACCTCAAGCTCGAAAAACCGGATGAGTTCAAACCGCCTAAGCTCGATCCTTGCGAGTAGAACGACGGCCGATTCCCGGCCGGAACACCAACGGACCCAGCACACGGCCGCCTGGACCGGCGCTCCGCGCTCCCGCCACGGCCGCCCGGCGACGCCCAGGGCGGGCGTGCGGCGTGGGCGCCGGTCCCACCCCGGGCGGGCCGAACGCGGCCGCGCGAAGGCCACCACCCAAGCCGGGCCCTGCTACCCGAGACCCTGCGGGTGCGATCCTTCCGCCGCGAGCAACGCCGGCCCGGCCAGCGGTTCCCCCGTCAGTAAGACCCAGCCAAGGTCCCGCTTCCGCCCCGGACCACCATCACGTTCTGGCTCCTGACGCCACCGGCAGCGGCAACCGGCGAACCGGTGGTCACTCCACTCCCAACTCGCGAAACCGCGGCTGCCGCACGGTCAAAGACCGCTTGATCAGCAAAGATGATCAACGTTAGTGGCATTACTCCCAGGCCCTGCCTATACTGGAAAGAATAAAAGCTGCTCTTCAATTGGGAGACCGGGATGGCGCTTCAGCGCATCACCTCGCGAAATGCGACCTTTCAGCAACTACAGGCCCTGTTGACCAATCGCAGCAAGCGCCACAAGTCAATGGAATTTCTCGTTCAAGGTGTCCGACCAATCAACTTGGCGGTCCAGAGCGGCTGGCGGATTTCCGACTTCATTTATGATCCGCAGCGACCCCTGTCGCGCTGGGCGGAAGACCTGATCAACGACGGCCGAACCGATCGCGTGGCCATGTCCGCAGAGCTCCTCGCGGAGTTGAGCGAGAAGAACGAGTCCATTCCGGAGATTATCGCGGTTGTTTCTATCCCGCGCACCGAGCTCGCCGATATAAAGGTGACCAGCGGCTTTCTCGGTTTGCTCATGGACCGGCCGAGCAGCCCCGGAAACATCGGCTCCGCCATTCGCTCCGCGGACGCTTTCGGAGCCGGCTGCGTGATAGTCTCCGGCCACGCCGCCGACATTTACGACCCCAAATGCGTGCGCGCCACCACCGGCTCCCTCTTCACGCTGCCGGTGGTCAGGGCACCGTCGCATCACGAGGTCTCCTCCTGGCTCGACGACCAGCGAGCAGTCGGTCATGACGTTCAACTGGTCGGCACCGACGAGCGCGGCTCCGTGGACATCTTCGACTTCGATCTCACGCGGCCCACTCTGCTGCTGATCGGCAACGAGACGGTCGGTCTGAGCGCGGCCTGGCGCGAACTGTGCGACGACATGGTCCGCATCCCGATCACCGGAGCGGCCAGTTCCCTCAATGCCGCCAACGCCGCCACCACCGCACTCTACGAGGCGACCCGGCAACGTTCCCAAGCCTCGAAGTGATCACCTATTTCGCGAGCCCTATCTCAGATCGTCGAACTCGCCCGCGACAACGCCACGGCGGAAGGCTTCGAACTCGCTGCGAGTGAAGTACAGCCTGGGGCCATCGGGGTTCTTGGAGTCGCGCAGCGCGATCAAAGGCCCCAGGTCGGCCTTGTGCCCGGCTCCGAGCTCCTCGTATCTGACCTCATCGTGGCCTTCGCCCGCTAATGCTACCTCGACGCAATTTCCGCCTGTCCCGTTGGAAAAACTAGATTTGCGCCACGTCGTAGGAGTGACCTGCGCCGAACCCACGTCTCCTCTGCGGTCCACTACGCCTCCTTCTCCTCAGAATAGGCGTTCGTCTGCCTTGATCGCCTCCGTGAACGTGGCGAAGGCTGCTCTGTCGAAAACGAGCACTGGACCGCTCGGGTCCTTGCTGTCTCGAATGGCGATACGGCCATTCGCTAGTGAGGCGATCTCGACACAATTTCCGCCGTTGGTGCTATAGCTGCTCTTACGCCACGCGGCGTGGGATTCGGGGAACTCGTTCATGGCGCGCTTACCTCCGAACGTGTGAGAGATGCTATGAAGCTAGTCGACTCGTCTGGATCAAGTGCTTGACTGGTCAGTTGCGCGAACATCTCGGCGTAACATTTTAGATCGCCCGGCTCTTCCAAGATCAGACCACTGGTGTTCTCCTCAAGGTAGACGAGATCCGAATCCTTGGGATCGGGGAATTCGAGGATGCTGAACTCGCCGTCCAAGGCCGCATGAGCGCCGACGGAGAAGGGAAGCACCTGCAACGTTATGTTGGGCATCTTGCCCCTGGCAAGGAGCGTGCCGAGCTGCTCGGCCATAGTTTCGGTGCCGCCCACGACCCGTCGCAGAACGGCCTCATCAAGGATCACGTGAAGGCGGAGGGGGTTGGGGCGAGTAAGCAGCTCCTGGCGACTCATCCGAACCGCGATCTTCTTGTCGACATCGTCCAATGACGCGTGCCCCATCGCCGTGGCATCGATCACCGCGCGCGCATAGGCCTCAGTCTGAAGCAGTCCGGGAATGACTTGCGCCTGATAGGTCTGCAAGTTGCTGGCCTCGGCTTCCAAGCCTATGTACGAGTCAAACCCTCGCTTGAAGGTATCGCGGTGACGATGCCACCAGCCTTTCAGCCGTGATTGGCGAGCCATGTCGCTCAGTTCGGTCCGAAGGGTCTCGTCTGAGACGCCGTATATGTCCAGGAGATCAGCGACGTCCCCATGATGGACACTGACCTGCCCGGTCTCGATCCTCGACATTTTGGTGGCGGACCAGTGCAGCCGGCCTGCCACCTCCTCTGCCTTGAGCTGCGCCGCTTCCCTCAGCCGCCGTAGCTCGTGACCGAGGCGTCGTCGACGTGCGGTCGGACTGCTGGACATGGCCCTCCTCATGCTCGGTCTCAGTCTGGCTATGTGCGGCAACTTGCGCAAACGCATTCATTTTATGTCACTTGCTTGAACGCAATTGCGCGTTCGCGATTGCTCGGCCATGCTGGAGGCTATCCAAGTGGCGAAGAACTCAAGGCCAGAGCGCTGAACATGAGATTTCTAGCGCTTTTAGCCCAAAGCACGCGCACGGCCCAGAGAGGCGGAACGAGCTATGCGACGCACGCGGCAGCAAGGCAATCCCCAAAAAGCGGATTTGCCGGATTCGGGGCCGTCGCGCGAGCAGGAGCAGTTTCTCTATCTGACTCGGCTGGCATGGGCGCTGAGAACGCGTGGCCTGGCCATCTCGGTCCAGTTACCGCGACGCGCTGAGCCATGTGTCTCCGTCCAGCGAGAGTCGGGGCCGCTGGTCGTCCGGGCCGCGCTGCTGGGTGAGCGCTGGATCTTCACGTGGGGGCGAGGGCGTGACCGGTGGGGGGACGTGCTTGACGAGGATGCGCCCGAACGGGTGTGGGAGGTCTCGCAGTGAGTGATCACGCCTTGGTAAGGATGACGCTTCCTGGGATTGCGCGTTCGGTGTCGCTGGCTCGCCGCTGGGTCGCCGACGCCCTGACGGCGGCAGGGCATCGGGATGCCGATGACGCGCGGCTCGTCACGAGTGAGCTCGTCGGGAACGCGCTGCTGCACACCGGTTCTGGACGGCCTGGCGGCCTGGTCAGGGTAAATGTCTTCGAGATCGGCGATGCGCTGGCCAGGATCGAGGTGATCGACGAGGGAGCGCCGACCGTTCCCAAACCGCGTGAACCCGGCGATGGTGAGTGTCGCGGGCGTGGGCTGTGGCTGGTCCAGCAGACCTCGGTGCGGTGGGGGAATCGGCTCATACCCCTGCAGCGGCATTTGGTGTGGGCTGAGGTGTCGACGCTAGAGGTCGGCGGTACGTCGGAGATTCTCGGCGCAGGGGAGGCTCTGTGGCAGGAGTAAGCCGAGCCTGTCGGCCTGTGACGATCAGGTCGGCTGGTTGTCCTGACGTTCGGCGACGAACAGTCCGCGGCCCGGTGCGGTGATCAGGAGGCTCTCGTTCTTGAGCACGTCGAGTGCCTTTTTCACGGTGTTCCGCGACAGACCAGTCTCCTGCTCCAGTTCCGTCTGAGACGGCACCTTGCGGCCAGGTGGGAACTCGCCTGCCTCGATGCGGGCACGTAGCGCGTCCGCGAGTTGGAGGTAGGGCGCTCGCAGCCCGTCTGGATCGATTTTCACGATGAGAAGGCTAGGCGGCCAGGATTGACCCAAGATAGGCAGGGCCAGCCCTGGCCAGCCATGGCCTAGCTGCGTACCATGCCTTATATCCCACAGCTTTCGACCCCTCACAGTCGGTGCGCAGGATCGACAAGGAGACACCCCATCATGTCCGAGCTGCCCGAGTTCCACGGTCCTCACTGACCCGGGCGGACCGGGTGCTCAGGAGAAACGCCGTGAGTCCTACGCAGGCCACCGCCACACCCACGAACAACCAGGGGTTCTTGGTCTCCAGCACCTGCAACAGCGCCAGGGCGATGCCGGCCGGGACCGTGACGAGGGTGAACAGGATCAGTGAGGATCTGTTCGAAGCGCTCACATAGCGCGCGCCTGGCCTGATTGTTCGAGGATCAGGCCAGGCGCAGGGGCGTGGTTGCGGTGCTTCCCGGCTGTGCCGGAGAGGTGGCTTATTCGCAGCTGGTCGTGGCTGGGGCCTTGGGCTGCTGCCTCTCGCCTGGTGTGGCGACCTTCAGCTTGGCGGCCAACGCCGCGGCGCCCTCGCCGACCATCTCTTCTTCGAGTCCGACATCCAGTCCGGCGTCCTCGGCCAGTGTGCGGGCGCCTTCGACGGTCTGGATCTGGCCTTCGTACTCACCCTGGCCGATGACGTCGCCGTCGTAGGGCAGTTCCGAGCCCTCTCCCAGACCGAGCCACCTGCCGGGCTCGGGCTTGTCGCCCTCAGAGCAATGTGCGTCCTCCCAGACGATCGCCAGGATGTACTGGTGGCCCGCCTCTATTCGCGGGCGCTCATCCAGCGCAACCGGTGAGAAGTTACTGGTGTCGCCGTCGCTGAAGGTGAACCCGGCGCCGTTGTACACCCAGCTCTGCGGCGCGGGATGGGGTGCCCCGTCGCGGGACCAGAGCACCTCCTTGACCTTGAGGTCGACAGTACGGCCGACCAGCCCTTCGCCACGTTCGAGCTCGATCTGGGCCGGCGGGAGCCGCTGTTCGGACACGGCGGTGACGACGACCACGTGGTCGGCGTACGTGACCCAGTCGGCGGCGGTGGTGCTGGGCAGGCGATCATCGCCGTGTGCCACGACCACCTCTCGCGGCTGCGCCGGAGCGCCACCGGCGATGGCGGAGCCCGAGGCACCGCTCGTGACGACCGCGGCCGTGACGACGGCGGCCACCATTCCCGCACCGAGAACAAGGAATCGACGTCTCACGGTTCCCCTTTAGTAAGTGAGGTTGATGTTGTCGCGATTGTTGGCACCGAGGGTTGTGGTGCCGCCGGTCGGGGTCTTCATGCAGCCCAGCGCGGAAGCGGTTTTGGACATCTGAGGGCTGGCGATGTTGCCGTGCTCGAGGCCGACGGCATGGCCGGTCTCGTGGCACACAAGCGAATAGGTGTAATAGCCGTTGCCCCGGATGCGCACCACCTGCTGGTCGCAGTCGACGATGTCACCGCCCAACCCGTCGCACCACGTCATTCCGTCGGCGCTGTCCGAGATGCCCGCGGAGCCCTCTTGGTAGACGATGTCGGTCTCCGCGCCTCCCGAGAATGTCGGCGTCGAGTCGTAGGCGATCACCAGGTCGGTCGGCGCGTATTCGCCCGCCATGACGTTCTGGACGTCAGTCCGGTCGGGCGTCTCCAGCATGAATTCGCCGCTGCTGTCCATATAGTACGAGACATCGCGGTTGTCGGTCTGGCAGGGAGTGCTGTGCATTCCCTTCACGCAGAACGAGCTCGTATGCAACGTGGGGAACATGTTGTCGGTGACCTCGGCCCAGGCCACACCAACCAGGACCATCAGGGGAACGAGAGTCAGGGCGATGATTCCCGTGACCCGCCGGCGAACCGGCATACTGCTGAATACTGACACCCTAATATCCATTTCTCATTCGACGACGCCGGTCCCGGTTTCGCGGGCCAATCGCTATATGATCATCAGGCGTGAGAAACAAGGCGTCAATAACGCATGGTCCAGAATTTCTTAACACAGCGTCCACTCGATCCCGCAGTGCGTCTGCAGGCCCGGTCCGCCGGGAATTGGGCGCGCGGACGGACGACCGTCCTGCGCAACATCGTCTCTCTTGTTGACGAGGATTGCGAATTCGAGGTACTGTCCGTCTCTGGGAGAGACGATGTTTCTTCCGGTACGGGACCTCCGTGCCCGGCGTGGTACTAATGAGACCCACAGGGGAGGCCGGACAAGACAAGTTGGTGCGCCATGACCGAGCGCTACCTCGGCGTTCTCGGCATTGCCGAGGCACTGGGGGTGACTCGGCACGCGGTGCACAAATGGCGCTCGCGCTACCCGAGCGACTCCGGCCACCCGTTCCCCGAGCCCGACGTGGAGATCGACGGCGCTCCCGGCTGGCGGCCTGATCGGCTGCGGGAGATAGTGCGATGGCGCGACGGCCTGCCAGGCCGTGGCGCAGGCGGAGGCCGTCCGACCGCGGCCCGCCAGGACTACCTCAAGGCGGCGGCGGAACGCGGCCTGGACCGGGACGAGGCGCTGCGCGCTCTCGCCGCCTTCACCGCGGAGTTCCCCGAGATGACCGAGCCGGAGGTCTGCGCCTGGCTCCTTGAGAAATGGGGCGCTCTGCACCCACCGACAGCACCGTGAAGCAGCACTCAAAGCCAGCGAAGTAGCAGTCAAGGCCGGTGAAGCAACAGTTGAACGGAAGGCGATGACGCATGCCCGAAATCAGCGGAGAGACCGCGCCGGGATTCGAAGAAGTACGTACGGCGTTCGCCACCAACCTGGCGGAAAACCAGGAGATAGGCGCCGCGGTCGCCGTCTACCTGCACGGACGGAAGGTCGTCGACCTGTGGGGCGGGATGGCCGACCCGGACACCGGCCGCAGGTGGGAACGTGACACCCTGCAGGTCGTCTACTCCACCACCAAGGGCATCACCGCCGCCTGCGCCAACCTGCTGGCCCAGCGCGGCGACCTCGACCTCGACGCGCCCGTAGCCGACTACTGGCCGGAGTTCGCGGCGCAGGGCAAGGACCGGATCCCCGTACGCTGGCTGCTCACCCACCAGGCCGGGCTGCCCGCCCTCGACCATCCGCTCACCCCGGCCGAGGCGATCGCATGGGAGCCGATGGCGACCGCGCTGGCCGCTCAGCGCCCGTCCTGGGAGCCCGGCACCGAGCACGGCTACCACGGCATGACCTACGGCTGGCTGGTCGGCGAGGTCGTCCGAAGGGTGACCGGGCGCAGCCTCGGAACGTTCCTCGCGGAGGAGATCGCCGGGCCGCTCGGTCTGGACCTGTGGATCGGACTGCCGAAAGCCGAGCAGCATCGGGTCAGCCGTATCATCACCGCTCAGGTGGGCTTCGACGCGCTGGCCGAGATCGACCTGGACGCGGTGCCCGAGCCCATGCTGGACGTGATGAGGGCCTGGGCCGACCCGGACTCGCTGACCGTACGGTCGATGAAGGTCGTCACGCCGCCGCTGGACCACAACGACCCGGAGGAGCAGTACGCCGAGATGCCCTCGACCAACGGCATCTGCACGGCCCGCGCGCTGGCCCGCCTCTACGCCGCGCTCATCGGCGAGGTCGACGGCCACCGCGTCCTCACGCCCGCCACCCTTTCCGCGGCGACCACGGAACAGGCCAGTGGCATCGACCGCATTCTGCGCGTGCCCGTCCGGATAGGCACCGGTTTCGGCCTGCCGACGCCCGACGCGTTCTGGTACAGCCCCACGGCGTTCGGCTTCCCCGGTCTCGGCGGATCGCTCGGTTTCGCCGACCCGGCGACCGGCCTCGCGTTCGGCTACGTCATGAACCACCTCAGGGAGGACGGCCAGGACGTGCGAGCGGCCACCCTCCTCGCCGCCGTCCAGAAGGCGATGCGGGTCACTTGACGAAGTGGGCGTTGCCGTTGCGCAGGTAGAGCAGGATCACTCCGGCGGCGCCGACGCACACGCCGAGCAGGCCGAACAGGGCGAATTGCTGATCGGCCGGGGAAAACGCGCCGGACAACGCGCTGACGACGAGCGGCGCGACGAAGAGCAATCCGACCACGGTGGTGATCGTCACACCGATCCTGCTGCCCTGCCGCCCCCTGCCCGACCGCGCCGCGAACCACAGGTGGAGCAGCAGGTACAGGCCGGCGAACGTGGCGTCGTAGAAGTGCGTGATGGTCAGCGCCAGGGGGACGACGGCGACGCATAACAGCACGACGGCCAGGGTGATCTCCCTTGGCCGGGTTTTGCCTCGGTCATCGGAAATCCCAGTCACGATCTCTCCAAGGCCGCAGGATCCGCCACAACCGTACAATCCCCGTGACGCACTGTCATCAGGCGCGTCGCCGCCGGATCAGGAGGAACGCCCCGGCAAAGCACAGCAACCCGACCCCGACCCCCACACCCCCTGCGATCATGTACGTCCGCGAGATCGGCGGATGGGTGATCGGGGAGTCCACGGGCCCCTTCCCGAAGTACTCACCCCCCTTGTACGGCACCGCCTCGATCCGCGCCCCCTTGGCGACGCCCGCCGCCCGCACCGCCGCGTCCGCGTTGACCAGCCCGTGCCCGAGGAAGACGGTGTAGCCGTCCTCGGGCTTCGTGGCGGTGCGGACGAGGATGTCGCGTACCTGCCGCGGGCTGAGATCGGGATTGCGTGACAGCATCAGCGCGACCGCCCCCGCGGCCAGCGCGCATGCCGGCGAGGTGCCGTGGACCGCCTCGTAGCCGCCGGTGTTGAGCGCGCTGCGGATGTCGACGCCCGGCGCGGAGATCGAGGTGTACGTGTGCACCTGTGAGAACCCCGCGCGCTGCCCGCCCGGCGCCATCGCGGCCACGCCGATCACCCCGGCGTAGGCGGCCGGGTACGACACCACGTTGTTGGCCTCGGTGTCGAGGCGGCTCGTGGACCCGCCGTTGCCCGAGGAGGCGAGCAGGATGACGCCCTTGCCGAGCGCGTGGTCCACCGCCGCGGCGACGTCCTCCTCGTACGGCTGGAAGGCGCCCCACTCGTCGGTGCCCAGCGACATCGAGATGATCTCGGCGCCCTGGCCGACCGCGTACCGGATGCCCTTGGCCAGCGCCCGCTGCGACTCCAGGTACGCGTCGTCAGCCGTGCCGGTCTCGGTCCAGTTCTTCAGTGCCTGCTCGTACCGTTCGCGTGCCGGGTCCTCCTCGTCCCAGATGACTCGTACGGACAGGACGCGGGCCTTCGGGGCGACGGACAGCACGTTGGAGGCCATCGCGGTGCCGTGCGCGCCCCAGTACGACTGCCCCGGCCGGGCGCCACCGCCGATGAGGTCGGGACCCGTGCTCACCCGCCCCTTGAACTCCGGATGTTCGGCCACCACGCCGGTGTCGAGCACCGCGACCGTGATGTTCTCGCCCTGGCTCACCCGGTGGGCCTCGGGCACGTCCATGACGTCGAGCTCCCAGCGGACCGGCGCCGCCGCCGGGAGGAGCAGGGGGACGGCCAGCAGGGCCGCGGTGGCCTCGCGGATCACTCGCGCACCTTCTCGATCTCGGCGGCCAGGTGAGCGGCGGTGCTCTTGGCCATCCCCTTGGCCGTCTCGCCCCACGGCGACCGGTCAGCGCGCTGGTCGGTGACGCTGCGCCCCCAGGGTTCGGGGAGCCTGCCCGCCAGCCGGCCGTCGGCCGGTCCCGAGGTGACGGCGACGAACAGCGTGGCGGACGGATGCCACACCGAGTGGCCGCCGCTGCCCGCCCGCGCGTTGTCCCTCCACCTGGCGCCGCTCACGGGCAGCGCGCGGATGCCGAAGTCGCGTTCCTCCTGCTGGGCGTCCTGGAGGATGACGTCCAGGTCGTCGTCGGCGTCGGGCGCGCCGAACGCGACGATGACGACCGTCGCGGCGGTTCCTCCGGTGTCGTCGACGTACGTGGCGCGGATCGCCGCCTGGCAGCCGCGTTCGCGCGCCTCCCTGGCGAGCCCCCCGGTCAGCGCCTCGCCGCAGGACGTGTCCGAGGAGACGGCGGCCCGCGTCCAGCCCCGGTCGCCGCTCTGCCCGGGGTGGTCGGGGTCGCGCAGGCCGATCGTCGCGGGGAAGATGGTCTCCACCGGGAGGTTGCGCCACAGGTTCCTGACGAACTCCTTGTTGGTGATCTCCTGGTTGGCGTTGGAGATCGCCTGGGCGATGAGCCCGCCGCCCACGAGCGTGCTCAGCAGCCCGAACCCGGCCACCAGCACCCCGGCCACGACACGCCCCGCCCCCCGCCTGAGCGGCTGAGCCGGCGGGTATCCGGGCGGTGGTCGCCGGTATCCGGGTGCCTGTCCACTTGGCGGGTACCCCATCGAGGCTCCTGTCGTACGGCTTCGCGATGAGGGCAGACGGCACTTTCGGAACGCGGCGTCCCCCGATCCCGCGACGTAGATTTCTGCACTTTAGCCACATCCGGCACAAAGTGCCGGGATCATCCGGAAATCCGGCAGACCGGGGTGAACTACGACGCCCGCCGAGGCTTGACCACACCCAGCAACGGCACCAGCAGCACCCCGATGAAAATCGGTGCGGCCATGTACCTGAAGTCCTGCGCCGAGATGTTGACCAGCACCGCGAGCTGCACCCCGGCGACGACGGCCGCCACCCCGACCACGTACCGGTTACGCAGCACCCAGGCCGCCACCCCCACCACCAGGTACGACACGTACGACCACAGCGCCCCCCGCCACAACACCCAGTCGTACGCGGGCGCCAGCGCCGCCGTGAGCCACGAGTCGGCCACCTGGTTCAGCGCCTGCGACAGCGGCCGCGAAGAGAACACCCACCGCCCGGAAAAGTCCGGCACCTTCTCCGGCCCCACATAACCGTCGGCCGTCGGCTGCCGCGACAACCGGTACGTCATCCCGCCCGTAGCCCCCTCGTCCTGCACCGGCCGCCACGCGATCGCCCCCCGGCACAGCCGCGTCCCGACGATCGTGCTCGGCTCAGAGACCAGCAGCCGCCGCCACAACCCCAGCAGCTCGGCGGCGTGCGCGTCGGCCTGCCGCCAGCTGAAGTCGCCGCGCCAGATCAGCGGGTTGACCGTGTAGCAGGTGCCGCCCTCCCGCCACCGCGACAGCGGCGCCACCGACGTCATGAGCGCCCTGTCCCGCTCACCGAACAGCTCGGGCCGGTCCCTGAAGGCCACCGCGATGTCGCCGAAGGCCGTGTGGTAGACGTACGTGCTGCTCGGCGGCGTGATGCCGAACGGCGGGAGCACCAGGTTCGTCAGCACCAGCGGCAGCGCGGCGGCGAAGGCGCCGACGAGCAGCAGGCGTACCCGCATGGTCGTGACGATCACCAGCAGCGCGGCGACGGTGATCGCCACGACGAGGAAGCCGTTCGCCCTGAACAACCCGAGCACCGTCAGGAGCGCCCCGAGGCCGGCCAGCGCGGGCACGGTGACGGCCCGCCGGGCCGCCATCCGCGCGCAGACCCCCGCGATCGCGATCGCGCAGATCGTGAACGGCACGTCCTTCCACAACGTCACCGAGAACGCGCCCACCGGCGGCGCGAGCGGCATCAGCACCACGACGGCGGTGGTGGGCAACCGCGGCGCGCCCAGCGCCCTGATCGACCACGCGAGGTACGTCAGCGCCGCCGCCATGGCCGTGGTCTGCGCGAACGAGACCGCGCCCAGGTCACCGGTCCCGGTGAAGCTCAGCCACAGCAGCGCGTCGTAGAGCACCGAGTGATCGCTCACCCACGGCCCGGCGACGGTGTGGCTGAGGTAGAGGACCGAGTCGCGGCTGAAGAGGCCGGGGTAGAAGGCCGCCCACCAGCAGCCGAGCACCGTCTGAACGCTCAGGAAGGTGACGAGCGCGTCCCACGGCCTGCGCCTGCCCACGGTCGTGGCAGCGAGGTCGCTCCCCATGATTCCTCTCCCGAACTGCCGGGAGACTGCCTAGAAGTAGCTCACCCCGGACTTCGGCCCCTTGCCGCGGAGCAGCGTCGGCACCGTGACAAGGTGGTAGCCGCGTTTCTTGAGCTCTTTGACGATCGCGGGCATCGCCTTCACGGTCTGCGGGACCACGTCGTGCATCAGGATGACGCCGTCGCGCTGGGCCAGCCTGAGCGCGTCCGCCTTGATCTTCTTGACGTCACGCGTCTTCCAGTCGAGCGTCGTGCCCGTCCACAGCACCTCACCGAGATCCAGCTGGTCGGCCTGCGATAACACCCGCTCGTCGGTCTGCCCGTAAGGCGGCCGGTACATCGTCGGCCGCTTGCCGATGGTCTTCTCGATCACTTCCTGCGTCAGTTCGAGCTCGTCGATGATCTCGTGGTTGTTGTGCGCAGGGAGTGAGGCATGGGAGTAGGTGTGGTTGCCGATCGCGTGCCCGGCGGCGAGGATCTGTCTCGCCACCCAGGGACGCTCCTCGACCCGCTTGCCGACCAGGAAGAACGTGGCCTTGGCCCCCGCCTTCTTGAGCGTTTTCAGCAGGGCCGGCGTGCCGGCCCCTGGACCGTCGTCGAATGTCAGTGCCAGGCACTTCACCCGGGAGCAGTCGATCGCCGCCTGGGCGGGCATGGCGGCCGACGTCGGGGATAACAGGGCCAGTGAGGCCGCGAGCAAGGCGTGAAACACCACAGAGAACAGCCTAGAGCCAACATCGCCCGCCGCACACACCCGCACGGATCATCTCCGAACGCACCGGCTGGACGCACCCCC
>NZ_JADOGI010000069.1 GCF_015645445.1 Nonomuraea cypriaca
GTCGTCGTTCGGGGGGTTTGGTTGGGGGTGGGGCGGGGCCTTGGTGATGCCGAGGGCGAGGGCCGTGAAGGCCAGGCCGGAGATGGCGGCGGCGCAGAGGAGTGAGGCGGTCGATGGGCTCACGATCGTGATGCCGGTCGCGGCGAGGGCCGAGACGGCGGTGGCGAAGGCTGTGTAGGTCCAGGTGGCCAGGCGGATCAGGCGGAGGCGGAGAGCCTCCGTGGGCAGGGCGCGGGCCAGGAGCCAGGCGAGGGCCGGCAAGAGGAGGATGCCGTGCATGAACACCGCGTGGGCCGGCTTCAGCGTGGTGGCCACCGTGTACGCGAGCCGCTGGTCGCCCGACACCACCTCGATGACGCCACGGGCGATCATGATGGCGCCGAAGAGCATGGCCGCCAGCAGGGTGGCGAAGCCCGCGCGGACGGCCAGGCGCATGCTCGGCGTGAGGTCCGGGTTGGGGCGGAAGGCGGCGATCGTCAGGGTGATCGCGATGGCGACCAGGACGCCGCCGCCGGCCGCCAGAGCCCTCGTGATGGTCGTGTCGAGGGCGGTCTCCATGTTGAAGTGGGACGGGACGCCCCGCCACGCCTGAAGGGTGATCAACGCCACCTCCACCACGGAGGCCAGCGTGAAGACGCCTACGAGGACCTGCCGGGCCCGGAGCCGGACGAACTGGGAGACCCAGGTCAGGGTCAGGACGCTCAGCCCGAACGACACCCCGAACGTGAACGGCTTGCGCCACGACACCGCGCCCTCCCACGGTCCGCCGTCCACGACGAACACGCCCAGGTGCACGAGGCCCGCCAGCACCAGCGTGACTCCGATGAGATACCCGATGCGATTCATGCGGCCATGGTGGCAGCGGGAGGGCGGCGGACGCGTCAGCCTGGGGTCTGGATCGTGGGTACGACGCTGGTCGTACGTTCAGGCCGCGGGGGCTTTCAGGGAGTGACTTCAGGGAGTGAGGGTGAGGGTGTGTACGGCCGCCTTCCTGACCGACTCGGGCTTGGAGTACATCGGCAGCAGGTCGCCCCGAGCCCAGACCTCCGCCTGGTCCCAGTAGTTCTCGTGGAACGCGTGCCCCGACGCCCCCGTCAGGTTGATCCACCGCGACTTGTCCAGGTCGGAAAGGTCGACGACCATCCGCATGGACGGCACGGCGTTGATCGCGTAGTCGTCGTTCTGAACGTTCCAACCGGTGGCGTTCACGGCGTCCTTGCTGCCGGGGACGGCTAACGGCCCGCGGTTGAACAGCGCCTCGACCGGGGCGATGCCCGACGTCCCCAGGGAGCCGTTGACCAGCTCCAACCGGTGCAGATCCCCCCAACGCCACGCCTTGACGTCCTCCCCGAGCCGCTCGGCGACCTCCTGGTACGCGGACGCCATCGCCTGCCGCAGGATGTCGTCACGCGTCTCGGTGAGGTTCTTCGTGGTCAGGTCATCCCAGAAGGGATCGTCGGGAAGTTCGAGCAGCCGCCTGATCACCTCGTACCAGCGGTCCCCTCCGGCGGGCCTGGCACCCTCCGGGAGGTCGTCGTTGAACGTGAGCGTCAGCACCTGCCGCCAGACCGCGTTGAAGTAGGCGGCGGGGGCGGAGTCGAGCCCCTGGGAGCCGTCCCACGACTCCAGGAGATTCCTGGCACCCGTGGCCGGGCCCGCCAGATCGACCCCCATCAGGGCCGGGACCAGCGTCTCTGCGAAGCCGTTGTGGGTGTCCTGCTGGATCTCCGACATGGTCGCCGCGTCGATCTCGCCCTGCGCGACGGCCGCCTCGATGCGGTCGCGGATGCGTTCAGAACGGTAGCCGTGCGCCCAGTCCATGGTCAGCAGCGGCTGGTAACGGCTGGGGTCGATGACGGAGTTGTTCGCCGTGACGATGAACCCCTCGGCCGGGTCCTCCACCGACGGCAGCTGGTCGTACGGGATCGGCGCCGTCTTCCAGTCGTACGCGCCGGTCCACCCGGGGACGGGCCAGGTGCCGTCGCCGCTCTCCCGCACGGGGATGCGGCCGGGCGCCTGATATCCGATCTTGCCCGTCGTGTCCGCGTAGACCAGGTTCTGGGCCGGCACCTCGAACAGCGACGCGGCCGCCTTGAACTCGTTCCAGTCGGCCGCACGGTTCAAGGCGAAGATCGCGTCGGCCGTCCGGCCCGGCGTCAGCGCCGTCCACTGCAGCGCCACCGCGTTGGCCTCACCGCTGGGCTTGGCGCCGTCCATCACCTCGTTGATCAGCGGGCCGTGCACGGTGCTCTTGACGGTGATCGTGACGGGGGCGCCGCCCGCCACCTTGATCTGCTCCTGCCTGGTCTCCAGCTTCATCTGCCGGCCCTTGTAGAGGTACGAGTCCCCCTGCACCTGCTCCAGGAAGAGGTCGGCCACGTCGGGACCCAGATTCGTGAACCCCCACGCGATCTTGTCCGTGTGCCCGATGATCACACCGGGCACGCCGGCGAAGGTGTACCCCGTCACGTCGTACGGGCACTCCTCCGTGATCTTGCGGCAGTGCAGACCCGCCTGGTACCAGACCGACGGCATCGAGGGAGACAGGTGCGGGTCGTTGGCGAGCAGCGGCTTGCCGCTCGCAGTGTGGGCGCCGGAGACCACCCAGGAGTTCGACCCGATGCCCTCCCTTTCCGCGGTCCCCATCGTGCTCGGCACGGCGTCCAGCGTCTTCGCCGCCTGGGCGAGCGCCGCCGTGCCGCGCGCCCGCGGCTCGGCCCGCTGGTCGAAGCGCTCCTGGTCGATCGCGCCCTCGGTGACGATGGGGGAGTGCCTGTCGTACGGGTAGCCGGGGTAGAGCTGCTCGACCCGCTCCATGGGCAGCTTGGTCAGCGCGAGTGCCCGGTCGATCTCGTCCTCCATGTTGGAGCGCAGGTCCCACGCCATGGCCTTCAACCAGGCCAGCGAGTCGACGGCGGTCCACTTCTCCGGCTGGTAGTCACCGTTCTGGACTTTCAGGACGGAGTATTCGAGGCTGCGGTCCGAAGCGTTCTGGTTGGCGCCGAGCCAGGTGTTGACACCCCGCGCGTACGCGTTCAGGAAGTCCTGGGTCTGCTGGTCCAGTTCCGGGAGCTCCTGCTCGGCGACCCTGCGCCAGCCCATCGTCCTGAGTGCCTTGTCGTTGGCGAGGGTCGAGCTGCCGAACAGCTCGGAGAGGCGTCCTGCGGTGGTGTGCCGGCGGAAGTCCATCTCATAGAAGCGGTCCTGCGCGTGGACGAACCCCTGAGCCATGAACAGGTCCGCCGCACTGTCCGCATAGATATGCGGAATTCCCGATTTATCCCGAAAAATCTCAACATTTCCGGATAAGCCGGGTAGTCGCAGCGTCCCGTCCACCTGCGGGAACGACTTCCGCACCGTGTACACGAGAACCCCTGCCAGCACGAGGGCCAGCGCGAGAAGAACGGTCAACACCCGAGCGAACCACCGCAACGGCCACGGCATCCACGCATAGGGCTTCACCGACACCTCCAACTTGCCGAAACTGGCATCAAGTCTGACAGGCCGGAATCAGTCCTCAGTCCTCCCGCGAACGTGCTAGAAGGTCGAGCCAAACCCCGTGACCAGGCCCTTTCAACACGACCAGGTATCGAACAACACTTTCTCCCGCCCAGCTACGGTAATCACCGGCGAATTGGAGGAGCCATGCCCGAACCGACCGAGCCCGAGCCCGTCCCCCCGGCCCCCGGAATGACGATCAGCATCCGCTCGCGCCGCGACGTGGTCGTCGTCGACCCGGACCGTTTCATGGCCGCCGCCAGGCAGGCGTACAGGGCGGCGAACCCAGGACTCACCGAAGCGGAGGCGGCGGAAGCCGTCGTGGACGTCTACGACGCCGTGCACGCGCTACTCGACCGCGACGGCCGGCTGGTGCCGGACGGCCCCGAGCGGACGCGCCCCGGCGTACGCGTGCACGACCGCCCGGACGGCCTGTCACCGGCTGGCTGGGAAGAGCAGATCGTCATCGACGACCCGATGCCCTTGCAGGACTACGGCTGCTTCCCCCTGGAAGACCCCTTCGCGCTCCCGAGCGCCCGACCTCAGACCCAGGTCTGACCCTCGGGGGTGTCGGACACCCGGACTCCCAGCTCGGCCAGTTCGTCGCGCAGCCGGTCCGCGGCCGCCCAGTCCTTCGCCGCCCGCGCCCGCTCCCGCGCCTCCAGCAGCTCCCCGGCCCCGGCGGGGAGCACGGGCGTCTTCCCGATCTCGGTCGACAGATCCAGCCCGAGCACCTGATCCAGGTGCAGGAACGACTCCAGCTTCGCCCCAGGCGCCACCGACTCGTCCCGCTCCAGCTCCCGCAGGATCCGCAGCGCCGTCGGCGTGTCCAGGTCGTCGTCGAAGGCGGCCTCCACCCGGTCCACCCGGTCGCGGGCCATGGGCGCGCTCGGCGACTCCGACCACGCGGCCACCCGCGCCCGCCACCGCCGCACCGTGCGGTTGGCGGCGCGCAACGTGTCCCAGGTCAGGTTCATCTGCTGGCGGTAGCGGTGCTCCAGGAACGCCAGGCGCACGGCCAGCGGATCGAGCCCGGCGGCGACCACGTCGGACAACAGCACGACGTTCCCGGTGGACTTGGCCATCTTGCGGCCCTCGAACAGCAGGTGCTCCCCGTGCACCCAGTGCCGTACGACCTCCTGCCCCGCGGCCGAGTCTGACTGGGCGCGCTCGTCCTCGTGGTGCGGGAAGCGCAGGTCCATCCCGCCGGTGTGGAGGTCGACGCGTGGGCCGAGGAACCGCAGCGACATGGCCGAGCACTCCACGTGCCAGCCGGGAAAACCGCGTCCCCACGGCGCGTCCCAGGTCAGCTCGCCCTCGCCCGGCTTCCACAGGGCCCAGTCGGCGTGGAAGCGCTTGCGCGGGTCGACGGTCTCGATGCGGTGGGCGGGTTTGAGCTCGTCCAGGCGGTTCCCGGAGATCTCGCCGTACGAGGGGAAGGTGCGTACGTCGAAGAACACCGACCCGTCGGGCACCGCGTACGCGTGCCCCTGCTCGATCAGCTTGGCGATCAGCTCGATCATCAGGTCGATGGTCTCGCTGGCCCTGGGTGTGTGCTCAGGCGGCCGGAGGTTGAGCGTGGCGGTGTCTTTCGTGAAGGCGTCCTCGTAGAAGCGCGCCAGCTCCCGCACCGAGCGCCCCTCGGCCTGCGCCTGCCGCCGGACCTTGTCCTCGCCGTCGTCGGAGTCGTCGGCGAGGTGGCCGACGTCGGTGATGTTCTGGCAGACCACCACGCGTGTCCGCCGCCGCTCCAGCACCCGTCTGATCAGGTCCGACAGGAGGTACGTGCGCAGATTGCCCACGTGCGCGTAGCGGTAGACGGTCGGACCGCACGTGTACATGCGCAACGCCCGCGCAGGCGCGATCTCCTCGACCTGCCTGGCCCGCGTGTCGTAGATCCGCAACATCTACCGAGCTTAGCCCGCCGCCACCCGGGCCGGCCCCACCAGGTCACGGCAGGGAAGCCGGGACGGCGTCAGCCGCCCAGGAGAACGACGATGTCCCGGTCGCCGCGCTCGCGCAGCCTGGCCAGGACCTCCTCGCGCGTGGCCGTGTCAGGCAGCCCGATCCTGGCCCCGATCAGCCGCAGCCCCTCCAGCTCGGAGCTGACGGGAGCGGTGTAGCCGATGAGGTGCAGCGCCCGGTTCACCGACGGCATCCCGGCCTGGGCGGCGGGCAGGTAGCGGGTCAGCAGCTCGCCGCCGTCCGAGACGGTCAGGAAGACGTGGTCGCCCTCGCTCGCCTTGTAGTCGGCCAGCACGTTCCTGATCGAGCCCATGGTGGGCTGGTTGTGCCAGCTGATCACCACGTCGCCGGACGGCGTGGACGCCGTGAGCGACCCGCCTGGCGCCATCCCCAGGTACGCCGCGAACCCCGTCGGCAACGGCGAGCCCGAGCCGCGCAGGTGCTCGGCGTTGACGTCCACCCGGTGCCACCACCGCCCGTCGCGGGAGCGGAAGCTGCGCCGCGTCTCCGAGACGTCCCTGCGCGGCTGGTACGGCTCCGCCTCCCCGCCGGGCGCGGTGCCCGCCACCCGGATCCAGCCCCGCTGGGTCCGCTCGAACCCGGGACCGCCGGAGTAGGCGCGGACCGAGCTCTCGCTGACCTCGTAGCGGTTGGTCAGGTTCGCCACGATCGTGCTCACCGACGCCTCGCCGCCGGCCCGCTCGATCTCCCTGGCGATCATCTCCCTGATCCCCAGGTACTCGTCGCCGCCCCACCGCGTCAGGCCGTACTTGTTCCTGTCGAGCCGGCGGAACCGCTCGTCGGCGGTGAGCTGGTTGCGGATGCCGACCAGGCTGTAGTCCTCGCCGATGCGTTCCTGGATCTCCTCGGGCGACAGCGGCGTGCCCGCCACCGCCAGCACCGCCTCGGCCTTCTCGTTGATGCTGCGCGGCCACGGCACCACGTGGTGGCCGAGCACGCGCAGCTGCGGCACGGCCAGGATCCACCGCTCGGCCACGTCCTCGCGCACGCCGAGCTGGGTCACCATGGCGACGGCCTCGCCGAGCGGCCGCGGCCCGTCGGTGAACAGTTGCCGCGTCTTCTCCCTCAGCTCGTCGGCCCCGCCCGCCACCAGCCACTCCCCGGCCTGCTCGTAGCCGGTCAGCAGCGTGCGTACGAACCGCCACACCGGGATCCCCAGCGTGCGCAGCTCGGTGGCGTGCCACGGCACGGCGGCCTGCAGGTCCTCGGCCGGTACGGCGGAGCCCAGCCGGCCGCGCAGCCACGACACGTGCGTGACCAGCCCCGCCGCCTCCTGTCCGCCGAGCCACGCCTCGATGTGGTCACGCAGGTCGCGCTCGATCTGCCTGATCCGCTCCCGCGTCACCGAGAAGCGCTGGGCCAGCTCGTCGAGCGTGGCCCGCTGCGCCGCGTACAGCCGGTCGCGGGCGATGGCCCGCTGCCGGTCGTCCAGTGCCGCGAACAGCGTGTCGACCACCTCGGGCAGCGGCTTGTCAGACCGGACCGGCGCGGGCCCCGGCACGGCCTCCTGCGTGGGTTCGAGCAGCCGCTCGAACACGCCGGTGAACAGCTTCTGAACCACGTCCTTGCCCAGCGTCTCCGGCGTCCGCTCAGACTCGGCGGGGTCGGAGAACCGCAGCAGCGGCAGGATGTCGCCGAGCGGCAGGTGACCCCAGCAGGCCACGGCCAGATCGGCCAGGCGGCCCGCCACGGTCTGCGTTCCGACGATGGCGCACGCGCGGTCGAGAGGAATCGCCTGCCACCAGGCCTCGGGCAGCTGCGGCTCCTCCACGATCGGCGCGATTTGACCAGGGGAGGTCCAGCGCAGTGGTGGCGTGAGATCGCTCAGGCTGAGGTTCATTGAGGTCCAACCGGCAAAGGGAAGATATCCGCAGTTCAGACTATGTGATCAGAGTGGTATAAACGGGCTGCCTCTTCCGGAATGGGAGATATATAGCATTGCACGCGCCCGGGTGCAGGCGACGAACAGTATGCCCCGCTCACGCTGCAGCGCACGAGCGCGCGCGTAAGGATCGTCCGGCGGATCGTCGGGGACCTCGGGCACCACGCCGTCCGCCACGCCGATGAGCGCCACCCGCTCGAACTCGAGTCCCTTGAGATGCTGGAACGTCCAGGCGCGCACGTCCAGGCCGTCGAGCGCCAGCCGGGCCGCGCGGACGAGCCCCGGCCGGCGGGCGCCGACGGCGATCTCACCGGGCGGCACGCCGTCGGCCAGCCAGCTCTCGATCGTGCTCCGCAGTCCGGCCAGCTCGGCCTCAGGCGAGTCGTACGCCCTGATCATCGGGCGCTCGCCGTGCCGTGTCGCGTGGTATCCGTACATCTCTGTCGAGCCCTTGACCAGGCCGCTGGCGGGGCCGCCGCCGCGCAGCCGTACCACGAAGGACAGCAGCTCCTGCGGGAGCCGGTAGGAGAGCCTGAGCGTGTGCTGGACGGCGGGGATGCCGAGCGCGCCGAGCGCGACCCGCGTGTCGGTGACCCGCTGGTGCGGGTCGCCCACGATGAACAGGTCGTCGTGCGCGTGCGGCGCCGCCGCCCGCAGCAGCCGCCACTGCGCCGGGCTGATGTCCTGCGCCTCATCCACCACGATATGACGGTACGGCTTACGCGCCGGATCCACGTCGTCAAGCAGGTCACCGGTCGAGAGCGAGAGCAGTCTCAGCGCCTCGTCGGTGAGCTGGGCCAGCGAGCGCGCCCCCGGGCCGACCAGCGAGGGGCGGCGACCCTCGGCGTCGGCGACGATGCGCATGGCCAGGCGTTCCGCGTTGTCCACCTCGATCCGCTTGCGCACCACCTCGTCCTCGATCAGCAGGTCGAGACGCGCGGACAACTCCTCGGCCAGCCCCTGCGAGAACGTCACGAGCAGCACGGGACCGCTGCCGTACGCGGCCAGGTACGCGGCGCGGTGCAGGGCGACGGCGGTCTTGCCGGTGCCCGCGCCGCCCACGACCAGCACCGGGTGCTCGTAGCGGGCGGCCCTCGCCAGCCGGTGCTGCGGCGGATGCGGGAACGTGCACCACCCCGGTGCCTCCAGCACCCGGTCGAGCTCCACCTTGCCGGGCACGAACACCGCCCGGTCGGGACTGCGCAGCAGCGCCGTGTACAGGTCGTCGGGGTCGATCGGGCCGGTCGCCTCGTCGGAGGCCCGCCAGCCGTCCAGCTCCCGCCACGCTTCGGAGAGCGAGCCGCCCCTGGCCAGAACGGCGAGCGGGACGTGCTGGGTGGGCGGGAGGAGCGGTTCGAGCGCGGCCAGGTCGGCCTCGGTGGTGAGGAGCCTGAACAGCCGCAGGGCACGCACGTCCAGGCCGAGACCGAGCAGGTCGCCGTCGCAGATGGAGTCGAACAGCCGGGACGGTCTCGCCGACCTGCGTAACGCGGGCTCGACGCGTTCGAGCGCCTCGGCGTCCCACTCCTCGACGACGCCGAGGGCCGGGTTGACGCCGTATCGGTGGCGGCGGGCGTACGACCAGGCGTCGGGGTCCGGGAGCACCGTACGCAGCCAGTAGACGTCCCGGTGCCGCACCACCACCCCGCGGTGCCCGTCGGCCAGCCGCAGCGTCGCGACCCGCTGGTCCCGGCCGCCCCTCACCCGCTCGGGGTGCGGGGCGCCGGCCACGTTCAGCAGGAACCGGCGCAGCGCGACCACGGCATCCTTGCGCACCGGCTGGTCCAGTGCGCCGAGCTCCCTGGGAAACTCAGGGCCGATCGCGAGCCGCGGCACCGGGTCAGTCCAGTAGTTCGAGGAGGTCACGGTCCCCGCGTTCGCGGAGCCTGGTGAGCAGGTCGGGCAGGCCGACCGGTCCGGTCATCCCGATCCGCGTGGCGATCACCCTGGCCGCCTGATCTCGGGTGCCGCCCGGGGCGGTGTACCCGACCAGGCGGAGCGCCTTGGTGATCTTCTCGGCTCCCTGCGCGGCGACCGGCAGGTGCCTGGCCCGCAGCACGCCCTCGTCCGACAGCGTCAGGAACAGGTGCCCGCCCTCGCGCGCGCCCACGTCCACGAGGAGGCGTTCGACGGACTGGAGCACCGGCCGGCCGTGCCAGGTCATGGTCAGCTCGCCCGCGGCGCTCCTGACCATCTTGCTCTCACCCGGCGACAGCCCCAGGTACGACGCGAAGCCCGTCGGCAGCGTGCACTCGCCCCCTGCCAGTTGCTCGGCGGTCACGTCGATGCGCAGCCACCACCGGCCATCCGGCTGCCTGAAGCAGCGCCTCGTCTGGGAGACGTCCTTCAACGGCTGGTACGGCTTGGCCTCCCCGGATCCGCCGTTCGGCTCGCTCGCCGGCGGCGCGACCGGCGTGAACGCCTGGAACTGCGGCGGGCCTGGCTGCGGAAGCGCTGGCGCCTGCGGCGGTCCGAACGCCGAGTGCGGCGGCTGCTGGTTCTGGGCCGCTTGCCGGGGCTGGTCTTGGGCCGGCAGGGTCGCCAGCACGAACTGCCAGGCGGGCACCTCCAGGGCGCGGATCTCCACGTTGTGCCAGTCCGCCGCGCCGATCAGCCGCTCCTTGGGTACGGCCGGGCCCAGCGTCCTGCGCAACTCCTCCAGATGCGCCCGGTACGGCGCCGCCTCCTCGCTGGACAGCCAGTGGTCGAGGCGGGCGCGGAGCTCGTTCTCGGTGGCGGAGATCTCGGCGGGCGGGACGGCGAAGAGCTTGGCCAGCTGGTCAACGGCCGAGGGCTGGTCGGTGAAGACGCGGTTCTGGGCCACGGCCCAGCTCTTGTCGTCCAGCCCGGCGAACGCGGCCTCGATCAGCTCCGGCAACTCCCGCTCCTGACCGGCCTCCTCACCTGCCTCCTCGTCGGCCTCCTCGTCGGCGCCCGCCACGGGCTCCGGCGTCGGATACTCCGGCATCTCGGAGAACTGCGGCTCAGCGGGCTCCTGGAGCCGGGCGGGCTCAGCCGCTTCGACGGGCTCCTGCGACTGCCCGAATTCCGGCGCCCCGGCCTGCTCCTGGAACTGGGATCCTTCGACCGGCCCCTCGAACTGGGATCCTTCCGCGGGCTCCTCTGGCCGGGATCCTTCGGCGGGCTCCTGGAACCGGGATGCTTCCGCGGGCTCCTTTGGCCGGGATCCTTCGGCGGGCTCCTGGAACCGGGATGCTTCCGCGGGCTCCTGGAACCGGGATGCCTCGGCGGGCTCCTCGAAGTATTGGAATTCCTGTGCTTCGGCGGGCTCGGCCGTCGGTTCCGGCCGGCTCGTCGGGGCCTGCGCTTCGGCCTCCCCAGGCACGCCTTCCGCCTCCAGCGCCGCCGCCTCCTCGGCCGCGGGCTCGGGGGCGGGCTCCTCGGCGGCGTCCAGGACGGGCTCGGGTTCGGGCTCCGGCTCGCGGGCCTCGTCGATGACCGGCTCGGCGTCGGCGTCCAGCACCGGCCCGGCGTCCGCCAACTCGCCGGCGTGGTCCTCAACGGCCGCCTGGTCCTCCGGCGCGCCTTCATGGGACGCCACCGCCTCATACGGCGAGCGCCGCACACCATGCGGCTGCGGCTCGGCCTCCCCCTCAAACGCGCCGCCCTCAGCGCCCCGCTCATCCGCGTCGCCCTCAAGGACCCCCTCATGCGCGGCCGCAGCGACCCGCTCAGACGCGGCGGCCTCAAGGACCCCCTCATGCGCGGCCGCAGCGACCCGCTCGGACGCGGCGGCCTCAGCGACCGGTTCGGACGCCGAGTCCTCAGCGACCCGCTCGGATGCGACGTCCTCAGCGACCGCCTCAGAGGCGTGCTCGTCCACGACAGGCTCGGGCGTGGGCTGCTCGGCCGCTGCCTCGCCCCGCGACTCCTCAGCGACCGGCTCAGCCGCCTCAGCGACGCCCGAAGAGTCATCCGCGACATTCGCCGCGACATTCATGGGGAGAGCCACGGGCGTGGCGGGTACGGCCTCAACCGGGTGGGCGAGGCGTACCAGCACGGCGGAGAACAAGGTGTTGAGCACCGGTCGCGCCTGGATGAACGGCTGGTCCACCAGCTCCCTGCTGGTCAGCGCCAGCAGCCCCGCCCACGACCCGGCGCGGTCCAGCGCGATGGCGACGGCGGGCTCGTCGGCCTCCTCGGGGTCGAGGACGTGCAGCGCGGGCACGATGTCACCGATGGCCGCCGCCCGCCAGTGCTCCAGGGCGATCTCCGTCAGCAACTCGCCCAGTGACTCCGGGCCGATGGCGGCGAGCACGTGCGGCATGGGCAGACTGCGCCACCACGCGTCCGGCAGATCCGGCTGCCCGGTGAGTAGCGTGATCGTCGACGCGTCGCTCCACCTCAACGGTGGTACGAGGTCGCTCAGGCAGAAGTTCATCCCGTTCCGTTCACCAGCCCCTCACGCCGCCGCAGCGGTGCAGCCATAGTCTCGCCGCCCACGGAACAGACCATAGTCCGGCAAAACAGCCCTACGCATCATGCACTACGCATCAGCGCCGGACGGCGGCGAAGCGGAGACGTACGTAGTCGGCCATCCAGCCAGTCTCCCTGCGAAGCGCGGGCGCGGCCAGTTCGTTGACACGACGGAGCAAGGGTTCCACGATTTCCTGCGGCAGTCCTTCCAGCGCCGAGGACGCGAAGGTACGCACCCAGTCGGCTGCCCCGCCGGGGCACTCGTCGAGCGGGGTAGGGCGGTCGAAGTATTCCAGCAACCTGACCACGAAGCCCTCCTGCTCCAGGCGGCGGGCGTACTCGGCCGGCGTGGGGAAGAACCAGGGGAGATCCGGTTCGCGCAGGCCGTACTCGCGCCAGGCCGTCAGCATCGCGGCGGTCAGCTCGGCGCAGTTGCCCGCGCCGCCCATCTCCGCGACGAAACGTCCTCCGGGCGTCAGCGCCTCACGGACGTTGGCGATCACGGTGCCGGGGTCGCGGCTCATCCAGTGCAGCGCCGCGTTGGAGAACACCGCGTCGTACGGGTCCACCACGGTGAAGTCGTGCCCGTCGCCGACGATGAAGTTGATGCCGGGATACTGCGCCAGCGCCTTCTCGATCATCGCGGCCGAGCCGTCGATGCCGAGGACGTCGGCGCCCCTGAAGGCGAGCTGCGCGGTCAGCACCCCGGTGCCGCACCCGAGGTCGAGCACGCGCTCGCCCGGGCGCGGATCCAGCAGGTCGAGCAGTGGCGCGCCCTGCGTGGAGACATAGCCGAAGCTGCTGTCGTAGGCGCGACTGTTCCACCGCTCCAAACCCGGTGTGTCATATCGCAAGACGATCAGCTCACATTCGATCAGACATCGGGCCCCCGTGGCCGTGCTGTCCGTTCACTTTAGAGCCTGAACGCCCCTACGACATATCAAGTCACATCGGACTCAACCTACACTCTTGGTCCATTCCTGCTTGAGGTACGCCTTCGCCGCGTCTACCTGCGGAATCGTCATGAGAACCGGCGGGCCGGGCGCCTTGGGCAGTTTGGCGGCCTGCTCGCCGTCGAGCGTGCCCTTCATCAGCATGGCCTCGCCGCGTGCCGGACGGGCGTACCCCTTCTGGAGGAGGTTCTGGCCCTCGTCAGAGAGCAGGAACTCCTGCCAGAGTCGGGCGGCGGCGGGATGCGGCGCGGACTTGCTGATCGCCTGGACGTGGTAGCCGCCGAGCGGCGCGTCCCGGGGGATCGTCACCTTCCAGGCGTCGGGGTCGGCGGCGCTGCGGGCCGCGTTCAGGTGGTCCCAGGCGACGATCACGTTGGCCTTGGCCGGCTCGGTCAGTCGGCCCGCCTGCTTGAGCTTGGCGAACAGATCGACGCCCTGCTCGGGCCTGGGCACCCCGGCTCTCATGGAAGCGGCCATCACCCCGCCGAACGCCGACGCCGAGCGCAGCGGGTCGCCGTCGAGCGCGACCTGGTAGCCGGGCTTGAGCAGGTCGGCGAAGGAGGCGGGCGGTTTGACCGCGCGCGGGTCGTACCCGATGGACATGTAGCCGCCATAGGCGGCGTACCAGGCGCCCGACGGGTCCTTGACGTGGTCGGGCAGGTCCTGCCAGCCCCGCACCTTGTAGCGGGCGAACCGGTCGGCCGAGCCGACGGCCACGTCCATGGTCAGGTCGAACACGTCGGGCTTGAGCTGGGCGACGGCGTCCAGTTCGCGCTTGCTGGCGGCCCCGGGCTCGAGCTCGTTGACCTTGATGTCGTACTTGTCGGCGAAGGTGTCGATCACCTCGCCGAAGTTGACCCAGTTCCGGGGCAGCGCGATCACGTTGAGTCC
The DNA here is from genome assembly GCF_015645445.1 of Nonomuraea cypriaca. Taxonomy (GTDB): domain Bacteria; phylum Actinomycetota; class Actinomycetes; order Streptosporangiales; family Streptosporangiaceae; genus Nonomuraea; species Nonomuraea cypriaca. The sequence continues at coordinate 13,648 of NZ_JADOGI010000069.1, forward strand.
GCCCTCGCGCTTGGCGGCCTCGGCCAGGCGCTCCATGGTGCCGAAGCCGGCCTTCATCGAGCCGGCCTGGACGTTGACCGGCGGCAGGGTCTTGCCGTCGGTGGACGTGGACTCTGTGGACGACGCGCCGCATCCGGCGCTGGCGAGGATGGCTGCTGCGGCGGCGCAGGTACGTACGGTCACAGTACGAATACTTACTGTTACCTCTGCCCAGGTCTAGGAGGCGCGGCCGGAACTACCTTCGCGGCGACCAGCGTTTCCTCGGAGATCACCACCAGCGTGCCATCCCTTTTACGAACTTTCAGCACGCCGTCGTCCCACGCTTCGAGCACGCCCACCGCGTCACGGAACCCGCCGGGGACGCGTCTGCGGGTGGTGACTCGCGCACCTATATCCTGGGATGTGATCGCGATGACAAGGCGTGCGGCCATGAGTTTGCCACCCTCCGTTTCGGCCAGCTGGCAAGCACCGCAATACTAGGGGGTAGCAAACCGCGGTCAGAAGTCATGCCATGGTGCGGAGAAGAAGGAGCTCGAGGTGACCTACGTCATCGCGCAGCCTTGCGTGGACGTCCTGGACAAGGCGTGCATCGAGGAGTGCCCCGTCGATTGCATCTACGAGGGCGAGCGCATGCTTTACATCCACCCCGACGAATGCGTGGACTGCGGCGCGTGTGAGCCTGTATGCCCCGTCGAGGCCATTTTCTATGAGGACGACCTTCCCGAGCAGTGGAAGGACTACTACAAGGCGAACGTGGACTTCTTCGAGGACCTCGGCTCGCCGGGTGGCGCCTCGAAGGTCGGGAAGATAGAGAAGGACCACCCGGTGGTGGCCGCTCTGCCGCCGCAGGCCGAAGACCACTAGCGAGTCCAGCCACGCCGTGCGCGGGGGGTGTCCTGAGCGGACGCGCCCCGCGCACGGCGTGCTCCCGCGCCGGTACGGCAACGCGAAACCCTGGAGAACCGTGAACAACCTGCCTGACTTCCCCTGGGACCGGCTGGAGCCGTACAAAGCGCGTGCGCTCGCCCATCCCGGCGGCATCGTCGACCTGTCGGTCGGCACGCCGGTCGACCCGGTGCCGCAGATCGTCCAGAACGCTCTCACGCAGACGGCCGACAGCCCCGGCTACCCGCTCACCCACGGCACCAAGGCGCTGCGTGAGGCCGCCGCCGGGTGGCTGCGCCGCCGGCACGGGGTCTCGGTCGACGAGCGGGACGTGCTCCCGGTGATCGGCTCCAAGGAGTTCGTCGCCTGGCTGCCCACCTACCTGGGCGCGGGCCGGGTCGTCTTCCCCGAGCTGGCCTACCCCACCTACGACGTGGGCGCCCGGCTGGCAGGGGCGGTGGCCACGGCCTCCGACAGCACCCTCGCGCTCGGTCCCGAGCACGTGGACCTGCTCTGGGTCAACTCGCCGGGCAACCCCACGGGCCGGGTGCTGCCTGCCGAGCACCTGCGCAAGGTGGTGTCCTGGGCCCGCGAGCGCGGCACGATCGTGGCCTCCGACGAGTGCTACATCGAGCTCGGCTGGGAAGAGGAGCCGGTCTCGATCCTCCACCCAGACGTCTGCGGCGGCTCCCACGAGGGGCTGCTCGCCGTCCACTCGCTCTCCAAGCGCTCCAACCTGGCCGGTTACCGCGCCGGTTTCGTGACGGGCGATCCCGTCCTGGTCAAGCGGCTGCTGGAGATCCGCAAGCACGCGGGCATGCTGATGCCCCAGCCGGTCCAGGCCGCGATGACGACCGCGCTCGGCGACGACGCGCACGCCGAGCGGCAGCGCGAGCTCTACGCGGCCCGCCGCGAGCTTTTGCGGCCCGCGTTGGAACGGGCCGGCTGGAAGATCGACCATTCGACCGCGGGTCTGTACTTCTGGGCGTCGAACGGGCAGAGCGCCTGGGACCAGGTGGGCAAGCTCTCCGAAATCGGGATTTTGGTCGCGCCGGGCGAATTCTACGGATCGGCAGGTGGGCGGCACATTCGTGTGGCGCTCACGGCGACCGATGAGCGGATCGGTGCGGCGGTGCGCCGCCTCCAGTAGGATCGCGCGTCAAAGCCAGCCGAACGGGCTGGAGACGTACAAATGGATAAGGGCTTTCGCCCAGGCCGACCGTGAGTGGAGCGAGCTGATCGATGAGCATGACCTCCATGGTCGTACTCGGGCTGAGCATCGCCACCGTCCTGCTGCTGCTCGGGGCCTTCCTGACCACAGTGCGGCAGGACAGGAAGGGCCGCACGAGCCCGCCGCCGGCCGAGGTCGCTCCCGCCGAGCCCCCGCTGCCGGCGCCGGTGAGCGCGCCGCCCGGGCATGCCGGCACCGACTACACCGACCCGCGCACGATCGAGGTCGGTGACCGGATCGAGGTGCTCGGCTCGCCCGCGCGCGTGCTCGGCGCGATGTACGTCTCGTGGCAGGGCCAGCAGTGGACCGAGTTCGTCCTGCGGGACGCCGCGCGCCGCCGCCAGCGGCTCTCCGTCGAGGTGCACTCGGGCGATCCGCCCCACCTGGAGGTGCTGCTGTGGACCGACGTGCCCACGCAGGGCATGGTCCCGGCCAAGAGCATGCTGATCATGGAGGGCGTGGAGTTCTTCCCGATCGAGCGGGGCACGGGGGCGTTCCGTAGCGAGGGGGACACCGGCAACCCCGAGAGGGGGCTGCTCGACTTCGCCGACTACCGGGCCTCGGACGGTCGGCTGCTGTCGTTCGAACGCATCCAGGGCGGCTCGTGGACGGCCGGCTACGCCCAGCCGCTGCCGCCCGGCTCCATCTCCATCGTCCACCGCGCGCCCTAGCACATCAGGACAGAGCGCGTCAGGACAGCTCCACCCGGCGGTCGCTCGCCTTGCCACCTGACTGCCAGCCTTCGAGCTGGAGGTCGTTGGACCAGGTGGCGCCGCCGTAGCCGACGCGGCTGAGCGCGTACTTCTCCGCGTGGGCCACCGACCAGGCGGCGACCAGCCAGCCGCGCTTCTTCGTGGTGATGGCCATGCTGCCGAGCGCCCTGCCGAGCTGCTTGCGCGCCTCGGCGGTCCTGGGCCGGGGCGCGGGCGTCCCGTCCTGCGGATACCAGCAGTGGACGGCCTGGGGGACGCGGCCGGTGAAGGCGGCGGCCAGGAGCTTGGCCTCCTCCTCGTGCGGGGCGTAGGCGTAGCCGCCCGCCGAGCGCTGCACGGCCTGCGCCGCCTCCGCCAGCGGGATCTTCAGGTAGTCCTTGACCTTGACGAGCGCGGCGAAGAACTTGTTCGTGGCGTAGACCGGGTCCAGGAGCTGCTTCTTGGCGCCCCAGCCCTGCGACTCGCGCTGCTGGAACACCCCCACCGAGTCGCGGTCGCCGTAGCGGACGTTGTAGAGCTTCGACTCCTGGAGCGCGGTCGCGTACGCGATCACCACGGCCCGCTCGGGCAGCTTGCGGCGTGCCGCGACGGCCGCGATGGTGGCCGAGATCTGGGCCTGCTCGGGGTCGAGCGAACGCGCGCCCTCGGGTGTGCGCACGGTGCAGTTGGCCTCGGGCACGGCCAGCGGGTCAGGAGCCCGCTTCAGCAGGAAGTAGAGGCCCACGGAGACGCCCACGGCGAGCACGACGACGATGATCGCGATGGTGATGACTCCATGGGAGAAGCGCAGGCGCACGCTGAGAAACCTACCCGGCCGGATAGGCTCCGTGGCCATGAGTCACGTGAGCACCGCCGCACCGATGCCTCCGGTGGTGGACGGGCAGCGGCACGACAGGGCGGCGCTCAACGAGGCGCTGCGCGGACACGGAGTGAAGACCTGATGCTGGACCTGACGCAGGACGTACGCGCGCTTACCGCCGCGATCGTGGACATCGAGTCGGTGAGCGGTGGTGAGCAGGCGCTGGCCGACGAGGTCGAGCGGGCGCTGTCGGCGCTGCCGCACCTCAAGGTGGACAGATCGGGCGAGACAGTGGTCGCCCGCACCGAGCGGGGCCGCACCGAGCGGGTCCTGATCGTCGGCCACCTCGACACCGTCCCCGTCGCCGCCAACCTCCCCAGCCGGGTCGAGGGCGATCTGCTCCACGGTTGCGGCACGTCCGACATGAAGGCCGGCGTGGCGGTCGCGCTCAAGCTCGCGGCCACGGTGTCCGTGTCCGACAAGGACGTGACGTACGTCTTCTACGACTGCGAGGAGGTCGAGGCCGAGCGCAACGGCCTGACCAGGGTCACCAGGGACCACCCCGACTGGCTGGCGGCCGACTTCGCGGTGCTGATGGAGCCGACCGACGGCGTGATCGAGGGCGGCTGCCAGGGCACGCTGCGCGCCGACGTCACCGTGACGGGCAAGCGGGCGCACAGCGCCAGGTCGTGGTTCGGGGTCAACGCCATTCACGGGATCGAGCCGGTGCTGGCCAGGCTGAACGCGTACGAGCCGCGGCGGCCGGTGGTCGACGGGCTCGAATACCACGAAGGGCTGAACGCGGTCGGCGTGCGCGGCGGCGTCGCGGGCAACGTCATCCCGGACCTGTGCGTGGTGACGGTCAACTACCGGTACGCGCCCGACCTGTCGATCGAGGCGGCGCAGGAGCACGTACGCGAGGTGTTCGCGGGCTTCGAGGTGGCCTTCGTGGACGCGGCGCCCGCGGCCAGGCCGGGACTGACGCACCCGGTGGCGGCGGCGTTCACCGCGGCCGTCGGCGGCACGCCGCGGGCCAAGCTGGGCTGGACGGACGTCGCCCGCTTCTCGGGCCTGGGGATTCCCGCCGTGAACTACGGTCCAGGCGATCCGAACCTGGCGCACCAGCAGGGAGAGTACGTGTCGCTGTCGAAGATCGTCGAGAGCGAGCGGGCCATGCTCGACTGGCTGACAATATGAAAGTGGCCTTCCTCGCCGGCCATTTGGCGGGGAAGACCACTTTCAGTCCCGAGCAGCACCCTCGCCAGTTAGACGCGAGGAAGTCGAAATCCGGTTCCTGCTTCTTCCAAGATTTTTCAGAGACCCGTTTCACGCGGTTTGCCAGGGCTTTCGCCCCTGGTGATGAGATCGGCGGGTCAGTGGGAAGGGGCCGGACCCACATCGCGAGGAGGGGCTAGCGTGACCCACATGGAACAGAAACGCCGAGAACGCCGTCAGGGACAGGCTTTCGTCCGCGGCAGCCTCGTCCCCACCTCCACCCACGATCAGCGCCTGCTCGCCCGCCAGGGGCCCTCCGACTGGGTCCACATGGACCCGTGGCGGGTGCTGCGCATCCAGGCCGAGTTCGTGGAGGGGTTCGGCCAGCTCGCCGCGCTGCCGCCGGCGGTCTCGGTCTTCGGCTCGGCCCGCACCGCCGAGGACTCCGACGAATACCGGATCGGGCACGCGCTCGGCCGGGCGCTGGCCGAGGCGGGCTACGCCGTGATCACCGGTGGCGGGCCGGGCGTCATGGAGTCCGCCAACCGGGGCGCGCGCGACGTGGACGGCGCGGTGTCGGTCGGGCTCGGCATCGAGCTGCCCTTCGAGCAGCGCATGAACGACTACGTGGACCTCGGCATCGAGTTCCGCTACTTCTTCGTACGCAAGACGATGTTCGTGAAGTACTCGTGCGGCTTCATCGCCCTGCCGGGCGGCTTCGGCACGCTCGACGAGCTGTTCGAGGCGCTGACGCTGGTGCAGACGCGCAAGGTCACGTCATTCCCCGTGGTGCTGGTGGGCACGGAGTTCTGGGGCGGGCTGACGGACTGGATCAAGAGCTCCCTGCTCGGCAGCGGGAAGATCGCCGCCCATGACCTCGACCTGATCAACGTCACCGACGACGTGGACGAGGCCGTACACATCATCGTGGAGGCCGACCGCGCCCGTTCCAGGCAGCGCGAGGAGGAGATCGAGGCCGCCGAGGTGCAGCGGGCGGAGCCCCAATAGGCTTCCAGGCTGTGAACATCTGCGTCTTCTGCGCCTCAAGCCAGCACATCGACCAGAAATACCTCGATCTGGCCGGCCGTGTCGGAGCCGAGCTCGCCGAGCGGGGTCACACCCTGGTGAGCGGCGGCGCCACGGTCTCCTGCATGGGCGCCGTCGCCTCGGCCGTCCGCTCGGCCGGCGGGCGCACGATCGGTGTGATCCCGCAGGTCCTGGTGGACATCGAGGTGGCGGACCAGGAGTCGGACGAGCTGGTCGTCACCGAGGGCATGCGTGAGCGCAAGGGCGTCATGGACGCCCGCTCGGACGCGTTCCTCGTGCTGCCCGGTGGCATCGGCACGCTGGAGGAGCTCTTCGAGATCTGGACCGCCCGGGTGCTCGGCATCCACGACCGCCCGCTGGTGATCCTCGACCCATGGGGCCTCTACAGCCCGCTCAGGCAGCTCGTCGGCAACATGTACGACGCCGGCTTCACCAGGGCCAACGTCTTCGACGCCATCTCCTGGACCACCACGGTAGAGGAGGCGTTCACCCACCTCGAAGCACGTGCCCAGCCGGTCCGCCCCAGCGTCGCCGAACTCGGCGAGGCCGCCGGCTGACCGGTATGCGCTACTTACGGTGGATCGCTGAACGTGCTCCACCGTATGAGTACGATGCCAATGTGCTGGTCATACTCGCCATCGCCGCGATCGCCATCTTGGCCTGCGTGGTCTTGGTCTCTCTCGGTAGGGGCGGGGAGCTGACCGAGTTCCCGCCGGATGTGCCGCCTCTCGACCTGCCCGAGCCTGGGCAGCTCACGGCGGTCGACTTCATGGCGCTGCAACTGCCGGTCAATCTGGTCGGCTATCACACGGCCAGCGTCGACGAGACTCTGCGCAAGGCCGCGGGCGCGATCAGCGCGCGGGACACCCGGATCGCGGTGCTGGAGCAGCGGGTCGCCGAGCTGCTGTCGAGCCGCCTGCACGCGCGGCAGGAGGTCTATGCGGCGCCGGGGGCCGGGATGCGTACCGACCACTCGCCCGAGGCCCCGGCCGGGGCCCGCGAGCTGCCGGAGTCCGGCGATCCCGTGTCGGCGAGCGGGGCGGCCGTGTCCTGGGACGGTAGCGCCGGCCTGCGGCGACCCCCGGAGGACGCGGAGTGGCGGGTGAACCACACCGCCATGAACACGAGCGAGCCGAAGAGCGACACGCCCGGCGAGCCCGCGACCGAGGCCCGTGAGCCCGCGGCCGACGTCAAGCCGGACGACCCCACGGACGCCGCCGGCGAAGCCGGGGACGAAACGGCCGACGAGGACGTGAAGCTCAAAAGCGACGCCGCGGAGCCCGAGGACGAGGTTGCGGAGCCTGCGGGCAAGGAGGCGGAGCCGGAGGGCGAGCCAGGGGAGCCGGGCGGTGAGCCGCCGGACGGCCAGGAGGAGCCCGTGCGGGCGGCGCTGGGCAAGGATGGGGACGAGCGCAGGTGACGGAGCTGATCCGCTGCACGTGGGCCGGCATGTCGGACCCGATGTACCTCGCCTACCACGACGAGGAATGGGGCCGCCCGCTCAGAGGCGACGACGAGGTCTTCGAGCGGGTGGCGCTCGAGGCGTTCCAGTCGGGCCTGTCGTGGCTGACGATCCTGCGCAAGCGGGAGAACTTCCGCGCCGCCTTCGACGGCTTCTCGATCGCCAAGGTGGCCGCTTACACCGAGCAGGACGTGGAGCGGCTGCTGGGCGACGCCGGCATCGTACGCAACCGCGCCAAGATCGAGGCGGCGATCAACAACGCCAGGGCGGCGCTCGACCTGCAGGACGGCCTGTCGGACCTGGTGTGGCGGCACGCGGACCCGGACGCGCCGGTGCCCAGGACGATGGCGGACGTGCCGGCCACCACCCCGGGCTCGAAGGCGCTGGCCAAGGAGCTGAAGAAGCACGGCTTCAGATTCGTCGGCCCGACCACGGCCTACGCGCTGATGCAGGCCATCGGCCTGGTCAACGACCACATCGAGGGCTGCGTGGCGCGCACCCGCTGACTCCGGCGCGCGCCTGTCACTCGCCGGCGAAGACCGGTTGTTCCTTCGCGAGGAAGGCGCGGGTGGCGTTCAGGTGGTCGGCGGTGGCCGCGCATTTGTCCTGGAGCGCGGCTTCCATGGCGAGCGAGTCAGGCAGCGAGTGGGTCGCGGCGTAGGCCAGCGCCTGCTTGGTGGCGGCGTAGGCCAGGGTGGGGCCCTGCGCGAGCCGTACGACGAGGTCCTGGGCGGTTTTCAGCACGTCGTCGGCGGGGACCACGCGGGTGACCAGGCCCAGCTCCAGCGCGCGGGCCGCGTCGAGCGGCTCGCCGAGCAGCATCAGCTCGGCGGCGCGGCCCCGGCCCACCAGACGTTGCAGCGTCCACGACGCGCCCGAGTCCGGCCCCAGGCCGATGCCGGCGAACGCGAGGGCGAACTTCGCCTTCTCCGACGCGATCCGCAGGTCGCAGGCGAACGCCAGCGACGCGCCCGCGCCGGCGGCGACGCCGTTGACCGCGGCCACCACCGGCTTGGGCATGGTGGCGATCAGCTCCACGATGGGGTTGTAGTGCTCGCGCACGGTGTTGGCCAACCCGAAGCCCTCCTCCAGGTTGCCAGCGTGCTGACGCAGGTCCTGGCCCGCGCAGAAGGCCCGCCCAGAGCCGGTCAGCAGCACGGCCCTGACCCCGGAGTCCGCCGCCGCGCGGCGCAGCGCGTCGAGCAGCGCGTCCTTGGTCTCGATCGTGAGTGAGTTCATGGTTTCTGGGCGGTCGAGCACGATGGTGGCGACGGTGTCGGCCATGTCGTAACGGATCACATCAACTCCCTGTCGACGAACGCGGCGGCTGCGGGGAGCAGCCGGGCGGCCTCCTGCTCGAAGTAGGCCCTGGCCTTCTCGCCCGGCCAGCCGGGCGGTAACAGCTCGGGCGGCAGGCCGGGGTCGCGGAACAGGAAGTTGCGCCATCCGTGGACCAGCCTGCTCCTCGTCGCGAACACCTGATCGGCCGGCGCCCCCTCGGGCAGCGTGCTGATCAGCGTGACAGCCTCGGCGTGCCAGTGCTCGTACGCCTCGCCGATGGCGGCCAGATCCCATGCCCTGGCCACCAGCTCGCGTGGGTCGCCCTCGAGCGCCGCGTCGAACCTGTCGGCCCGCACCCCTTCGGTCTCGAGCAGGTTATCCAGCTCGGCCGAGGAGCGTGGACCGATCCACGCGGTCTCCGACAACGACGCGTAACCCAGGAACGTCAGATCGGCCCGCAGCCGCTCCCTGCGCGGCCGGTCCTTGACCGGCTCGAAGACGATCAGATGCCAGCGGCCGTGCCAGGTCAGCGTCCCTGATCGGTAAATTCTCAGCGCGGCCTCATCGAGGCGCCTGACGCACTTCGGCGTGACTCCGTAGCCGGCTCCCCGGGGGAGCCTGAGCGGTCGCAGCCATCCCTGCCTCACCATGCGCGAGACCGCCGTACGCACTGCCGGAGCGGCTATTTCCAGGGGTTTCATGAGCCGGACGAGGGCGGCGACGGTGGCCTGCCCACCGCGCGAGCGCAGGTGGTCCCCGTAGAGATCGAACAGAGCGGCGCGAGCGTGCACGAAGTCCAGTTTGGACGTCATCGCACGCGTGGACAACGCATTCTGGGAGGAGATCGTTACCCATGAGCGCTCTCGATGCGGGAGAATAGGACATCACAGAAGACGTGAATGCGCCGACCACCCCCCACGGGCGGTCGGAAATCGCGGGCCGCGGGAGCCCAAGGCAGGAAGGGATGCACGCATGGCGGCGATGAAGCCGCGGACCGGCGATGGTCCGCTCGAGGTCACCAAGGAAGGGCGCGGCATTGTCATGCGGGTCCCCCTGGAGGGTGGCGGCCGGCTCGTCGTGGAGATCTCCGCCGACGAGGCGAAGGCGCTCGGCGAAGCGTTGAAGAACGTCGTCGGCTGAGCGCTCCCGAGAGACCACCTGATCTACGACCCTGGCGTAGTCCGGCGCCAGGGTCGCTCACGTTTGAGGAGAGATTTTCTGTGCCCATAGAGACCACTGCTTCGGTGGTCGCCGAGGTTCCCGACGACGCCGAGTTGTTGGCCGTACCCTACGCCGCCGATCTCAATCCCGCGCACGCGGTCGATCTGCACCTGCCGGCACCCGACCTGCTCGCCCACTACGAGGCCAAGGGAGAGGCGGGGGAGATCGTCGAGGTTCCCGTGGCACGGGCCGGCGGCATCGGCCGCGTCCTGTTCTACGGCGTCGGCGACGGCTCCCCGAAGGCGCTGCGCACGGCCGCTGCCGCGCTCACCCGCAGGGTCAAGGGCAGGGACACGCTGACCGTGGTGCCGCCCGAGGGTGATGTGGCGGTGTTCGCCGAGGCGGCGTTGCTGGCGGCGTACTCGTTCAAGATCGGTGAACAGGGCAAGAAGGCCGTGCGGACGCTGGCGCTCGCCGGGGCGGACGCGGCGCGGGTGCGCCGCGCGCAGGTCGTGGCGCACGCGGTGGCGCTGGCCCGCGACCTGAGCAACATGCCGTCCTCGGTCAAGAACCCGGCCTGGCTCGCGGAGCGGGCGGCCGAGCACGGCGTGCCGGTGCGGGTGTGGGACGAGGAGCAGCTGGAGGCCGACGGTTTCGGCGGCATCCTCGCGGTCGGGCGCGGCTCGGCCAGCCCGCCCAGACTCATCCAGCTCTCCTACACCCCCGACGCGCCGGCCACGCGGCACGTGGTGCTGGTGGGCAAGGGGATCACGTTCGACTCGGGCGGGTTGTCGCTCAAGCCGACCGAGAACATGAAGACGCAGAAGACCGACATGGCGGGCGGCGCCGTCGTGATCGCCGTGCTCGGCGCGCTGGCCAGGCTGGGCGCGCCCATACGCGTCACCGGGCTGATCGCCGCCGCCGAGAACATGCCGTCAGGCACGGCGCAGCGGCCCAGCGACGTCATCAAGCCCTACGGCGGCCGCACGGTGGAGGTGCTCAACACCGACGCCGAAGGGCGGCTCGTGATGGCCGACGCGCTCGCCTACGCCGATGCCGTCCTCGACCCCGACGCGGTCGTGGACATCGCCACGCTCACCGGCGCGATCAGCGTGGCGCTCGGCCGCAGCGTCGGGGCCGTCTACTCCTCCGACGACGTGCTGGCCAAGCAGCTCGAGGACGCCGGGCAGGCCAGCGACGACCGGTTGTGGCGGATGCCGCTGATCGAGGACTACACGCCCGCCCTGGAGTCGTCGGTGGCAGACCTGGCCAACGTCGAGGCGGGGTCCAGGTTCGGGGCGGGGTCGATCACGGCGGCACTGTTCCTCAGGGAGTTCGCGGGCGAGCGGCCGTGGGCGCACCTGGACATCGCGGGGGTCGGGCGCAGCACGGTAGACGAGGGCACCCTCAGTAAGGGCGCCACCGGCTTCGGCGTACGCGTGCTGCTGGAGTGGCTCACCCGGGCGTAGCCGGGACGTGTTCCCGGATCAGTCGGCGATCTTGACGGCGGCGAGCAGGCCGTCGCCCAGGGGCATCAGGACCGAGCGCAGACGTTCGTCCGACTGGACCAGCTTGCCCACCTCGCGCAGCGCGACCGTCGACGAGTCGCGTTGCGCGGGGTCGGCCACCCGGTTGTGCCACAACATGTTGTCGAAGGCCACGATGCCGCCGACGCGCAGCAGGCGTACGGCCTCGGCCAGGTAGTCGGCGTACTCCTGCTTGGAGCCGTCGGCGAAGACCATGTCGTAGCCGCCGTCGGACAGCCGCGGCAGCACGTCGAGCGCGCGCCCGGAGATGAGCCGCACGCGGCCGCCGGCGAAGCCCGCCTCGGCGAACGCCTGACGGGCCAGGCGCTGGTGCTCGGGCTCCACGTCGACACTCGTCAGCGTGCCGTCGGGTCGCATGCCGCGCAGCAGCCACAGGCCCGAGACCCCGCACCCCGTGCCGATCTCGACGACCGACTTGGCGTTGATGATGGTGGCGAGAAAACACAACGCCGCACCGCCGCCGGGAAGTATGGGTGTCGCCCCCATCTCCAGCCCGCGTTGCCGCGCCGCGTGCAGGAGCTCGTCCTCATGATGGAACTGCTCCGCATAGGCCAGAGTGGCCTCCACCGGACTGGTCATCGGCCTCCTCCCCCCACTTTCGTGCGATTGGTCGCAGAAGGTCAAACACGTCATTGGCACCGATCGCAGCCTAGGGGAGACACGCCGGGACGGGAACTCAGGAGGGGTCTAAGGCGTTGCAGGTTTAAACGGGCTTTGCCGGTCCGGAAGGCAGGCAGTGCGCACGAAGGGACGAAACCAGGCACTATGGCGGTAGCGGTGGTCCCAGAGAGAGGAGTTCTGGTGGACGAAAGCGACCACCAGACGGATACTCCGGTGTCGTCTGACTGGACTCCTCCCACGTGGGAGGAAGTGGTGCGGACGCACTCAGCACGTGTGTATCGGCTGGCATACCGGCTGACCGGCAATGTCCACGATGCCGAAGACCTCACCCAAGAGGTCTTCGTCCGGGTTTTCAGGTCGCTGTCGAGCTACACCCCCGGGACGTTCGAGGGGTGGCTGCACCGGATCACGACCAACCTGTTCCTCGACATGGCGCGGCGCAAGCAGCGCATCAGGTTCGAGGGGCTGGGCGACGACGCCGCCGAGCGGCTGCGCGGCCGCGAGCCGTCCCCGGCGCAGGCGTTCGACGACGCCCATTTGGAGCCCGACATCCAGGCCGCCCTTGATGCTCTCGCACCCGAGTTCCGGGCCGCGATCGTGCTGTGTGACATCGAGGGCCTGTCTTACGAGGAGATCGCGGCCACGCTCGGCGTCAAGCTGGGTACGGTCCGAAGCCGTATTCACCGTGGCCGGGCGCAGTTGCGGGAGGCGCTCGACCATCGGGCCCCCCGTAATTCGCAACTCCCCCCGACCGTGATCCGTGGGGAGGAAGTCTGATATGGCCCATCTTGGAGAACGCGTTTCCGCGCTCGTCGACGGGGAGCTCAACCACACCGAGCGCGAACGCGCGCTGGCTCATCTGACCTTCTGTGCTGACTGCCGTCGCGAAGTCGAGTCGATGCGGGCGCTGAAGTCGCGCCTGCGCTCGCTCGACACGCCGGCGATGCCGGCCGATCTGACGATGTCCCTGCTCCGGATGTCGGAGCCGGGCGGGCCGTTGCCGCCGAGGGAGCGCCCTTTTCCCACGCGCACGTTCGGTGGGGTGCCCATTCCCGGACCCCACACCATCGCGCCCCTGGACAACCGCCCTCGCAGGGACGCCGGTGGGGCCTCGGGCCCGGGCCGCGGTGGTAGGCGGCGCACGACCTACGTCGCGGTGAGCGTGGTCTCCGCCGCCGTGGCGCTCGGCACGTTCTTCGCCGTCTCGGGCGCCGGGCAGAACACCTCGCCGCCGCCGGTCGAGCTCTGGAGGGTGCAGCATTCGCCGTCGACCGTACCCTCGACCGTCACACCTTGACGTCCGGATATGCCGGGCATACTCGGGTTGGCGTAGTTCACAGCTCTTGGGGCATAGCATCTGGATTCGGGATTAGTCATAGGCGATTCCTGACGAATGCTTTATGACCCTCGTATGCCGCAAGAACGAGGATTGCGGTGGCCGAGCCAAGGAGTGGTGAGACTTAGATGACCGACGAGACGCGCCCCACCGAAGGACGCACGCCGTCGGACTCCCCCGAGCCACAGGGGCGGCCGGACTTCCTGCCGGCGGACGACTGGCCAGAGGAGCTGGGCCGTCGGCCGGAGCCGCCCGCCTCGTTCGGGAGCTCTTGGGGCGACCCGTCGGGTCGCGAGGAGGCGTCCGGCGGCCTGCCGCCGTACGAGAGCCGCCCGCCGCAGAGCGGGCCCTCGTACGGGCCCGCCCCCGAGAGCCCGGCGTCCAACCCGTCCCAGAGCGGTCCCCAGCAAGCGTCCGACAGTCCTTCGTTCGGCCGGCCGGATGACAGCCCGTCGTTCGAGAGCCCTTCTTTCGGCCCGCCGGGCGGGAGCCCGTCGTTCGAGGGGCCTTCTTTCGGCCGGCCTGACGGGCGTCCTCACGAGGCGTCCGGGCCTTCCGGGGGTTCCGGGCGGCCTTATGGTGGCCCGTCGTTCGGGCCTCCCGACGGTGGTGGCACGCGGGCTTATGAGAGCCCGTTCTTCGGCGCACCCCAGGGTGGGGACACTCGATCGTACGATCGCCCGCCGTTCGGCGCGCCCCTGCCGCCGCCCCCGCAGCAGGCGCTCGGCATGGGCGCGGGCTGGGCCCCGCCGCCTCCGGGCGCGCCGGGTTCTCCTGGTTCCGGCGTGGCGCGGAGGCGTGGTCCAGGCACCGGTGCCCTGATCGCGATGGCCGCCGTCATCGCCCTGGTGGCGTCGCTGCTGGGCAGCGTCGGCACCTACCTGCTCACCAAGCCGAGCAGCGCCAGCAACGACCCCTCCTACAGCCTCGGCCCGATCCCGACGGGCGCCACCGAACGGGCCCCGGACTCGGTGGCGGGCGTGGCCTTGCGGGTGCTGCCCAGCGTGGTCTCGATCGAGGCCGGCAACACCTCCAACACCGAAGGCTCATCGGGATCCGGCTTCCTGATCAAGAACGGCTACGTGGTGACCAACAACCACGTGGTCGCGCTGGCCGCATCGGGCGGCGAGATCCGGATCATGTTCAACAACAGGAAGACCACCACGGGCCGCATCGTGGGCCGCGACCCCGGCTCGGACCTGGCCGTGGTGAAGCCGGAGGAGACGTTCGGGACGCCGGAGATCACCCTCGGCAACTCCGACCAGGTGGTCGTGGGCGACCCCGTCATCGCGGTCGGCTCGCCGCTGGGCCTGACGGGCACGGTCACGACCGGCATCGTCAGCTCGCTCAACCGGCCGGTCATCGCGGGCGACGAGACGGGGACGACCGGGGAGGAGCCCGCGTACATCAGCGCCATCCAGACCGACGCCGCCATCAACCCCGGCAACTCGGGCGGGCCGCTGGTGAACGGCAGGGGCGAGGTCGTCGGGGTGAACTCGGCGATCGCCACGCTCAGCCGTACCATCAACAGCCAGAGCGGCAGCATCGGTCTCGGCTTCGCGATCCCGGTCAACCAGACGCGGCGGGTGGCCGAGGAACTGATCAGCACCGGACGGGCCAAGCGGCCCAAGATCGGCATCGTCCTGGATCAGGACTACCGGGGGGAGGGCGTGCGCATCGCCTCCGAGCCCGCTGGAGGACAGCAGCCGGTGGACGCCAACGGGCCCGCCGCCAAGGCAGGGCTGAAGGCCGGTGACGTGATCCTGGAGATGGACGGGCTGCCGCTGCAGGACGGGAACGAGCTGATCGCCCTGATCCGCAGCAAGGCGCCCGGCGCCAAAATCACGATCAAGTACCAACGCGCCGGCCAGGAACGCACCGCCTCCCTGACCGTAACCGCCGACCCTGACCCGATCCCCACGCCGTCATGATCCGCTTCTTTTGCGACGGCGTTGTTTTTGCGGCGGGTCCGTTCTAGGGATTCATCTTTTACGGCGGAGCCGGGTGGGCTCCACCCGCCGTCGTCGGTGTCCGGCCCTCCAGGGTGACGCTCACCAGCTTCCCCGGCGCGCCGCCGTAACGTCCCATGTTTGACCGTCTGGGTGGTGAGTGTGGGCCTGGGCGCGTTCGCCGCTGCTTGGCCAGCCAGCCTC
The DNA here is from genome assembly GCF_015645445.1 of Nonomuraea cypriaca. GTDB lineage: Bacteria > Actinomycetota > Actinomycetes > Streptosporangiales > Streptosporangiaceae > Nonomuraea > Nonomuraea cypriaca. Next base: position 29,099 of record NZ_JADOGI010000069.1, read on the forward strand.
ATGCCCGTTGACCAGCCAGCCTCATGCCCGTTGGCCAGTCAGTCCCGTGTCCGTTGGTCGGCCAGTCCCGTGCCCGTTGCGCAGCCAGTCCCGTGCCCGTTGGCCAGCCAGTCCCGTGTCCGCTGGTCGGCCAGTCCCGTGTCCGTTGCCCAGTCGGTCCCGTGTCCGTTGTGAGCTCCAGGTCGGTCTCATGCGTTGCGACGCGCCGGGCGTGGCCACGACACATTGGGGGGTGGGGGTGGTTGTTGGACGGTTGGGGATGGGGTTGGGTTGAAATGGCTGGGAGGCGGCGACCGACCAACGCCCCGGAGCCCTTAGTCTGTGGATAGGCCGGGGTTGTCCTCGGAGGGTTGGACTGCGGTAGGAGCTCACGTTGTTCGGACTCGGGTGGTTGGAGATCGCGGCGCTGATCGTCATCGCGCTGCTTGTCTTCGGTCCCGAAAAGCTGCCTCAGGCCGCGGCACAGGCGGGTAAGACGTTGCGCAACCTGCGCCGGATGGCGAACAACGCGCGCGACGACCTGCGGGCCGGTCTGGGTCCGGAGTTCTCCAACTTCGACCCCGCCGACCTCAATCCGCGAAACTTCGTCCGCAAGCATCTCCTCGACGACATCGAGGACGACTGGAACGACAAGCCGAAGGAGCTGGAGCCGGCCACCACGGCTTCGCACGAGCCGGCGACCGACGAACTGGGATACGGCGAGCTGCCCCCCTACGACTCCGAAGCGACCTGACCTCCCTCGCACCCCAACCCGCCGACGATGACAGTCGGTGGACGTCGCCAGGCACACATACCAGCACCCAGACGGTCATGTCCGGTGTTACTGCGGCGTGCCATGTCACCACCCAGACGGCTATGCCCGGGACGTTACGGCGGCGCGCCGGGGAAGCTGGTGAGCGTCACCCTGGAGGGCCGGACACCGACGACGGCGGGTGGAGCCCACCCGGCTCCGCCGTAAAGGATGGAAATGGGTTTGGGGAGCGGGCCCGCTCGAACGAGCGGGCCCGTGAAATCAGCGGCGGGGGGAGAGGTTCAGGTGGAGGCCCTTGAGGCTGGATGAGCGCTTGCTCAGGGCCGAGGCGATCTTGCGGAGCTCGGCGGCGGCCGGTGCGTCGGGGTCGGTCAGGACCAGGGGCTTGCCCTCGTCGCCGCCCTCGCGCAGCCGCAGGTCGATGGGCACCTGACCGAGCATCGGCACCCGCGCCCCCAGAGTACGGGTCAGCGCGTCCGCGACCGTCTGGCCGCCGCCCTCGCCGAACACCGCGATGCGTTCGTCGCAGTGCGGGCAGGGCAGCCAGGCCATGTTCTCGATGACGCCGGCGATCTGCTGGTGGGTCTGGGCCGCGATGGAGCCCGCCCGCTCGGCGACCTCGGCGGCGGCCATCTGCGGGGTCGTCACGACCAGGATCTCCGCCGACGGCAGTCGCTGCGCCACCGAGATGGCGATGTCGCCGGTGCCCGGGGGCAGGTCGAGCAGGAGCACGTCCAGGTCGCCCCAGTAGACGTCGGCCAGGAACTGGTGCAGCGCCCGGTCGAGCATCGGCCCGCGCCAGACCACGGCCGTGTTGCCCGGCGGCTTGAACATGCCGACCGAGATGACCTTGATGTCATGCGCCACCGGCGGCATGATCATGTCCTCGACCTTGGTGGGCCGCTCGGCGGCGCCCAGCATGCGAGGGACGCTGTGGCCGTAGATGTCGGCGTCGACGATGCCGACCTTCAGGCCGTCGGCGGCCATCGCCGCGGCCAGGTTGACGGTCACGGACGACTTGCCGACCCCGCCCTTGCCGCTGGCCACCGCGAACACGCGGGTCAGCGAGCCCGGCTGGTTGAACGGGATCTCCTTCTCCGGCCCGCGATCCCCGCGCAGCTTGGTCTGGAGAGTCTTGCGCTGCTCGGTGCTCATGACATCGAGCTCGATCTGGACGCCCGTCACGCCTTCGACCTTGGCGACCGCGTTCGTGACGTCGCGGGTGATGGTGTCCTTCATCGGACATCCGGCCACGGTGAGGTAGACGCCCACACGCACTGCTCCGCCGGGAGCGATCTCGATGCTTTTGACCATGTCGAGGTCCGTGATCGGACGGCGGATCTCGGGGTCGATGACGGTGGCGAGAGCGGCCGTCACCTGTTCCTGGGTTAGTGCCATCGAAGTGTCGGCACGAAGGAGTGCCGTCCCTCCTTTGTCGGTATATGTGTGACAGGCGCTGAACGCCAGCGAGGATGCACCTCCATCCTATGAACCGGAGACCTCGCTGAGTTAATCCATGTTGCTAGATGTCTGTGCAACGACGTCCTAAGGTTACTCCGTGACTCTTCTGCGCGACGAGGGCCGCACCGTCGAGGAGCCGGCCAGATCGCCAAGCTCGACGTCACCTGCGCTCCGTGAGCTCCTCCAGCAACCTGCTCAGCTCCGCGCGCAGGTAGTCGCGGGTGGCGACCTCGCTCAGCGCCAGGCGTAGGCCGGCGATCTCGCGGGTCAGGTATTCGATCTCGGCCTGGTTGCGCTCGGCGGCCTCGCGGTCCGCCTCGTACTGGATGCGGTCCCGGTCGCTCTGCCGGTTCTGGGCGAGCAGGATGAGGGGCGCGGCATAGCTCGCCTGCAGCGACAGCATCAGGGTGAGGAAGATGAACGGGTACGGGTCGAACTTGAGGTTCGGGGGCACGACGACGTTCCAGATCACCCAGACCGACACGAACACGGTCATGTAGACGAGGAACCGGGCGGTGCCGAGGAAGCGGGCGATCCGTTCGGAGAGGCGGCCGAACGTCTCCGGGTCGTAGTGCGGGCGCAGCGAGGGGCGCAGGGCTCTGGGCTGGTCCAGCCGGTCGGTCGTCACGGTCCGTCCCCGCACGGTCATCACGGCCGGCCCTCGCGGTCGGCTCGTTCATGGTCGTCGCGGTCCGGCTCCTCGCGGAGGGTGGCGTCGTGGTCGGCGAGGCCCGCGCTCTCGCGCCAGTCCTCGGGAAGCATGTGGTCGAGTACGTCGTCGACCGTCACCGCGCCCACGAGCCTGCCGAGCTCGTCCACGACGGGCGCCGCGACGAGGTTGTAGTTGGCGAGGTAGTAGGTCACCTCGCGGACCGTGAACTCCGGCCTGATCGGGTCGATCGACGGGTCGATCACGGCGCCGAGCAGCGTGGACGGCGGCTCGCGCAGCAGCCGCTGGAAGTGCGACACGCCCAGGTACGTGCCCGTCGGCGTCTCCGTGGGCGGCCGGGTCACGTAGACCTGGGCCGCCACGGCGGGCGTCAGATCCTGAGACCTGATGTGCGCGAGCGCCTCGGCCACGGTGGCGCTGGGCGGCAGGATCACCGGTTCGCTGGTCATCACGCCGCCCGCGCTGTGCTCGGGGTAGGTGAGCAGGCGGCGCACCGGGGCGGCCTCGCCAGGCTCCATCAGCGCCAGCAGCCTGGCCGCCTGCTCGTCGGGCAGGTCGTGCAGCAGGTCGGCGGCGTCGTCCGGGCCCATCTCCTCCAGTACGTCGGCCGCCCGCTCCGGCTCCAGGGTGCCCAGGATGCCGATCTGGTCGACGGGCGGCAGCTCCTCGAGTACGTCGGCCAGCCGGGTGTCGTTCAGGGCGCGCGCGATCTCCTGCCGCCGCTTGCTCGGCAACTCGTGCAGCGCGCTCGCCATGTCGGCGGCCCGCAGCGACTCGAACGCGGCGATCAGCCCCGCCGCCCCCTGGTCCTTCTGCAGCGTGTCGAACCCGGACACCTCGCTCCAGTCCACGGTCCGCGGCTCGCGTCGCCTGCGCTTGTAGAGGGCGACCTTGGTGATCTCCCAGGTGGACGGCTTGATCTCCTCCATCGCCACGTCGTAGACGGTCATGGGCTGGTCGCCGAGGCGCACGGTGAGGTCGAGCATCTCGCCGATGACCAGCGTCTCGGTGGCGCGCTGCTCGAACCTGCGCATGTTGAGCCGGCCGGTGAAGACGACGGCTCCGGCCTCGATGCGGCGTACGCGGGTGATGGGCAGGAACACCCGGCGCCGCGGCTGGACCTCCACCACCAGTCCGTGCACGGTGGGCCTGCGGGTGATGCGCAGGCCGACCACGACATCCCGTACGCGGCCGATCTGGTCGCCCGCCGGGTCGAAGACCGGCGTCCCCGGCAGCCGGGCCACGAAGATCTGCACGTGGCCAGGCTAACAGTGCCGTCCCGTTGCGCCCGGCACGCCCAACATGTCAGTATCAAAACCGCTTAACGGTGATTACTGACCAGGTGGTGGCGAATGAGGTATGCGGGACTCGCGCTCGCGTTCGTGTCCTCGTTTTGTTTCGCGTTCTCGGGGCCCATGGCCAAATACCTCATCGCGGCTGGACTGGCGCCGATCGAGGCGGTCTGGACGCGGATGGCGGGCGCCGGGCTGCTGCTCGTGGCCGTGCTGGTCGTGGTGAAGCCGCGGGCGCTGCGCATCCCCCGGTCGAGGCTGCCGTTCTTCGGGCTGTACGCGATCATGGCGGTGGCGGGCGTGCAGTCGCTCTACTTCGTCGCGATCACCCGGTTGCCTGTGGGGATCGCGTTGCTGCTGGAGTTCATGGCGCCGGTGATGGTGGTGGCCTGGGTGCGGCTCGTACGCAAGGTAAGGCTCGCCCCGGCCGCGTACGTCGGCGCGATCGTCGCCGTCGTGGGCCTGGCCATCGTCGTGGAGGCCTGGCAGGGGTTGCGGCTGGACGCCCTGGGACTGCTGCTCGGGCTCATGGCCGGGGCGTGCTGCGCCGGATATTTCCTCATGAACGATAGCTTCGGCGACGACGTGGACCCGCTCGGACTGATCGCCTGGGGCATGATCGGGGCGGCCGTGGTGCTGATCCCGTTCGCCCAGCCGTGGAACATCCCCTGGGGCGCCTTCACCGTCTCCGCCACCCCCGCCGCGGGCGGGCAGACGTTGCCGGTGCTGGCGGCGTACTTGTGGATGGTGCTGATCGCGACCGTGATCGCGTACATCCTGGGGGTGAACGCCGTGCGGCGGCTGTCGGCCGCGGTGGGCGCCACGGTCGCCTCGCTGGAGGTCATCGGCGGCGCGGTGGTGGCGTGGGCGCTGGTCGGCGAGACGCTGGGCGCGCTGCAGATCGTGGGCGGCCTGATCGTGCTGTCCGGCGCGCTGCTCGCCCAGACCGCCACCGCCAAGGTGCAACCGGCTCCCGCGCCGGTCCCCGAGGCGGAGCCGCTCACCACACCGGGGGGCGAAGCGGAGCCGGTCACCTCGCCGGGCTGAGGTGCGGGACGGGTTCAGGGGCCGGGGCGAGGCGCGGGACGGTTTTCAGCGGCCGGGCTGAGGCGCGGGACTCAGCGGCCGGGCTGAGGCGCGGGACGGTCTTCAGCGGCGTGGATGGCTCAGGTCACCGGGGTGAGGCGCAGGACGGTGGAGTCGCGGGCCCAGCGTTCGGTGAGGTGGTCGCTGTCGCGGGCGTTGAGCCGCTCCTTGGCCAGCACCGCCACGGCGTCCGCCGCGGCGGCCTGGTCGACCACCGAGACCGCCGCCTCGAACTCCACCAGCCTGGCCCCGTTGTCCTTGCTCCGCAGCGTGACGCGCACGCGGCTGAGCGACTCCAGGCCGGGCAGTCGCTGCTCCTCGCCGCCCGTGACGAGGTAGATCGAGCCGTCGTGCCAGGCGTGCCAGGCCAGTCGTGGCCGGTCCAGAGTGAGCCAGAGGATGCCGGACTTCTTGGCGCCCTCCTGGATGGCCGAGGTCTGATCGCTCACAAATGAGACTGTACGCGGCGGAGGCTGAACCGTCGCCCCGGTGATCCCGTAGCACGGGCATGCGCCCGACCCCTCTCATCCTCCTCCTGGCCCTCGTGACCGCCTGCGGGAGCGCCACGACCACGGCGGCACCGGCCGGCCGGCCCGCCGCGCCGCTCGAATGCGCCTCGGAGCCGCCCACGGGCCGTTTCGACACGGAGGTGCTGTATCAGGTCCATCTCGACTACCGGCCGTACGAGACGCCGGAGGAGCTCGCGCGGGAGGGCGCGGAGGTGGTGGTCGTGGGCCGGGTGACCGGCCGGCTGTCCGGACCCGTGGTCGAGGAGGGCATCCCGGGCTTCGAACGCGCCGTGCCGACCGGTACGCGCGGGTGCTGCTGTTCTTGACCTCCTCCCCTCGTGCACGAGAGGGATTCCAGTCCTCGCGAACCGGACCTTCCTGCTTCATCGGCGACAGCCCTCACCACCATCCCGGAGGATCACAGTGACCGGTCTTACATGGCCTCCACAGGCTTCACATCCCGCCAGCCCGGCGGTAGACCCGCCAGGCTTGGTCATCGCCTGGCAGACGAGAGTAAAGATAGCACCAGCGTCGTACCGTAGGCGTCCGATCGCCGAGGCGCGGACGGGACCGGGCGCGCGGTCGGCGGCCGGACCGAGTTGCCCGCTTTGCCCGGCTGGAACGAGCCGTGCGGCATCGACGGGGTCGTCGCCCGCCTCCAGGCGGCCGGGCTCAAGCCCGCCCAGTAGCGTGCCCAGTAGCGTGTTCGCATGCGCTCACGTCGATCTGTGCTGGCCGTGCCCGGCAGCAACCCCAAGTTCCTGCAGAAGGCCCAGACCCTGCCCGCCGACGAGGTCTTCCTCGACCTGGAGGACTCGGTCGCGCCACTGGCCAAGGAGGAGGCCCGCGCGAACATCGTGACCGCCCTGCGCGAGGGCGACTGGTCAGGCAAGACGCGGGTGGTCAGGGTCAACGACCTCACGACGCAGTGGACGTACCGGGACGTGATCGAGATCGTCGAGGGGGCGGGGGAGTTCCTCGACTGCCTGATGCTGCCCAAGGTGCAGGACTCCACCGAGATCGTCTGGCTCGACACCCTGCTCACCCAGATCGAGAAGACCATGGGCTACGACGTCGGCCGCATCGGCATCGAGGCGCAGATCGAGAACGCCCGCGGCCTGGTCAACGCCGACGCCATCGCCGGGTCGTCGAAGCGCCTGGAGACGCTCGTGTTCGGCCCCGCGGACTTCATGGCGTCGATCAACATGCGCACGCTCGTCGTCGGCGAGCAGCCGCCCGGCTACGAGGAGGGCGACGCCTACCACTACATCCTCATGCGGCTGCTCATGGCCGCCAGGATGCACGACCTGCAGGTGATCGACGGCCCCTACCTGCAGATCAAGGACATCGAAGGCTACCGGCGGGTCGCCATGCGGTCGGCGGCGCTCGGGTTCGACGGGAAGTGGGTGTTGCATCCCTCCCAGATCGAGGCGGCCAACGAGGTGTTCTCGCCGTCGCAGGAGGACTACGACCACGCCGAGCTCATCCTGGAGGCGTATGACCACTACACCTCGGTCGAGAAGCGCGGCGCGGTCATGCTGGGCGACGAGATGATCGACGAGGCCTCGCGCAAGATGGCGCTCGTCGTGGCCGCCAAGGGGCGGGCGGCCGGGCTGGCCCGTACGAAGAGGTTCACACCTTGAAGCCGATCGCGGTGAAGAACCAGAACGACGAGGTCAGCCAGAGCCCGACCAGCGCGGTGAACGCCAGCCCGCCCAGCACGGGCAACGTCCAGCCGGGCGCGTCGCGCTTGGGCAGGGCCAGCATCTTCGCGGTGAACACGCCGTAGAAGAAGCAGCCGAGCAACGAGTGGGCGAGCACCCGCGGCACGTCGTACTGCAGGCCGAGGGCGTAGAGGCAGTGGAAGGCGACGGGGATCGTGAGCAGGAACGCGATGCGGCCCGACCAGCGGTGCACGCCGGCCGGGATGTCGATCCCCAGCTTGCCCCACATCGACAGGGCCGACACGACCTGTACGAACGCCAGCACGAACGCGCCCGTCGTCAGCCACACCTTCATCGGCAGCGCCGCGGAGAAGCCGGCCACGCCGACCGCGAACCCGGTGGGGGTGTGGGCCCGGCCGTAGACGCCGAGCGCGAGCACCACGAGGCCGCCGGTCAGCAGCGGCACCAGGAGCGTGGTCAGGCCGCGAACCGGCCGCTGGTGGATGGCGGTCATTGCATCTCCTCGATGAAGCCGTCGACGTCCTTCGGGTAGAGCGTGGTGTCCTCGAGGGTCACGGGGGCGGTCGGCTGCCCGCTGTCCAGCTCGGGAACGTCGAGTTGCTCCTCGTTCATGAAGGCGGTGCCCACCTGGTAGTAGCCGCCGTTCGGGTTCTTGATCATGATCCAGCCGGCCCGGAACTTGGCGCCTCTGACGACCGCCGTGGCCCGGTACAGGCCCGACGGCTTGACCACGGTGGGGGCGACGAAGCTCCACTTCTTACCGCCGACGGTGACCGAGCCCGCGGCCTCACCGCCGGCCAGTTCTGCCGTGACCTTGGAGCGGGCGTTGGCCACGCCCTTCAGGTTCAGCTCGCCCGCCGACTCCTGGCCCTTGAACCAGGTCTCGATCCGCCCGTCGCAGAAGTAGCCGACGGCCTTGCCGTTCCTGATCGAGATCGCGATGAGGGCGCCGTTGCCCTTCACCCGCCCGCCGTAGTCGGCCTTGACGATCTTCTTCGGCGCGGTCTGTGCCGGTGAGGGGGACGGCTCGGCGGTGTCGCCGGACGCCTCGGGGGTGGTCTCGGACGGTTCGGCGGTGTTCTCGGGCGCCTCGGCGGTGGTCTCCTCCACGGCCGGAGCTTGCGCTGCTGTGCCGGCGGCCTCTTCGTTGGCCGCGGGTGCCGCGGTGACGCTGGCGACACCGAGCCCCACGGCGAGCACTGCTCCCGCCGCGAGGGTGATGACAGGTCCCAGCCTTGACATGGACTGCTCCCAGGGTCGAAATCCCGTACGCCTCCGAGCATCCGCCTAAATAGGGGGGCCGTCTGTGAACTAATGCGCATCGGATGGACAGAATGAAGGGATGCACGAAAATCCAGGGCCCTACCCCTCGTTCGGCACGCCTCCGCCGCCCGGCCATCCCTTTCCGCCGGTGCCGCAACCGCGATCCTGGTTCGTGCCGGTCCCCAGCGGCGCGCGCTACGACCACCTCGCGAGGATCCCCGGGGCCAAGCCGTGGCGGGCCATCGTCGGCACGCTCCTCATCGCCGTCGGATTCGTCGCGGTCAGCGCCGTGGTGCTGGTCGCGGGCATGGTGGTGGCGACGCTGCTCGGCATCTCCATGCCGCTCGAGCCCACCGGGGCGCTCTTCGGCGACCCGGTGCTGAGCCTGGTCGTGGCGCTGCTCGGCATCGCGCCGATGCTCCTCCTCGTGTTCGGCACGGCCGCGCTCGTCCAGCGCCGCCGTCCGGGGAGCCTCTCGTCCGTGGCCGGCCGGCTGCGCTGGTCCTGGCTGCTTGGCTGCCTGGGGTTGAGCGTGCTGGCGCTGGTGCTCGGGCAGGTCACGCAGTTCCTCGCGCTGTCGCTTACCGGCGAGAAGTACGACATGTTCGGCTGGGTCGGCTGGCAGGCGTTCCTGCCGCCGCTGATCGCCATCGTGCTGCTGGTGCCGTTCCAGGCGGCCGCCGAGGAGTACGTCTTCCGCGGGTGGTTCGTGCAGGCCCTCGGCGTGCACGTACGCAATCCCATCTGGGCCATCCTCATCGGGTCGGCGCTGTTCGCCTCTCTGCACGGGTACGGATGGGCGGGGCTGGCCGACGTGTTCGCGTTCGGGGCGGTGATGGCGTGGCTGGTGGTGCGTACCGGGGGGCTGGAGGCGGGCATCGCGCTGCACGTCATGAACAACATGCTCGCCTTCGGGCTGAGCGCGGCCACCGGTCAACTGGAGGGCGCCCTGATTCAGGAGACGGTGGCGGTGCCCTGGCAGTCATTGCTGGGGAGCGTGGTGCAGCTCGGTGTGTACGCGTTTAGTGTGTTGTATCTATCCAGAAAGCGGTCAATAAGCACTATTTCGGGATAAGTCCGGCTAGACGTGTCGGGAATCTCGCTAGAGAGGTCTCGCTATTCCGGCTCAACCATGCTGGTCTGGATCCTGTGAGACGGCGAGGGATTCCCGGAGGTGTCCGCCCGGTGAGGACATGACACGACGCATCAGCCCTTAACGGTGATCGACCTTCTGGAACGGTCCGCGGACCGCTCCTGCACGACTAGCTCGACGAGGAGGTACGGCGCGTGGCCTCCGGCCCCAGCGAACCGCCACCGCGACCGCCGGGTGACGACCCGCGTCCCGAAGACGCGTCGGAACCGCATTCCGCCCAAGAGCCCAGGATCAGCCACTCACCACCCGGTCCCACTGACGACCGGGCCAGAGGGCTGCCCCTGACCTCTCCGTGGGGCATGCCGCCCTTCACCGCGCCCATCCCGGAGGACGAGCCGCAGGAACCACCCAAGGGGCGCAGGCCGTACAGTTCGCCGACGGCCGAGCCCGAGGCCGAACCGCGGCGCCGGCCCCGCCGCGTCGTCAACCGCCCGGACAAACTCGTCGCCTCGGGCCCACCCCGCTCAGAAACCGCCCCACCGGGCTCTGAATCGGGCCCGCCCAGCTCTGAATACGGCCCGCCCAGCTCTGAAACAGGTCCAGAAACAGGCCCGTCGCGTTCAGAGGCCGGCCCGGCCCTTTCAGAAACGGGCTCGCCTTCAAAGGTCGGCCCCCTCTCTTCCGAAGTCGTCCTGCCCCGCTCGGAGGAGGAAGAGGAAGAGGCGCCCGGGGAGCTTGAGACGCGGCCCGAGCGCGACGTCCGCACGCTCCCGTACCGCCTGGTGGTGCCCGCCAAGGAGAGCGCCGGTGAAGAGGCGCCCAGGGAAGAGGCGCCCGGGGAAGAGGCGCCCGGGGAAGAGGTGCCCGAGGACGAGGCGCCCGGGGATGAGCGGCCGGGGGAGGCTGCGGAGGTGGAGGAGGTGCGCCGGGTCGGGCGGCCGCCGGCGGGGCGGCCCACGAGGCCCGACCTCCTGGTGGCGACCGGCACGCCGCGCCCAGGCGGGTCGAGCGGCAGGCATCACCGCGGCCCCGCCCCCGCCGCCGTACGCAGGTCCAGCCCCGTACACCATCGCAACAGGGCCGCCCCGATCGCCCTGTCCCTGGCCGTGGCGCTCCTGGTGGCCACCGGCGTGCTGGTGTGGCAGTGGAGCGGCACAGAGACCCCGAGCCTGCGCCTGGAGGCAGGCACCGGACGTTCGGGCGACGAGCTGTTCACCGTCCCCGCCTCGGGCGACGGCACCGTACAGAAGCTCAACGACATGACGTCGGTGGGCCGCGCGGTGGTGGCGGTCGGCAGCGACACGACGAGCCCGACCCCGCGCCCGCTGTTCCTGTTCTCGCCGGACGGTGGCAAGAACTGGCGGCTCGGGCAGGTCAGTGGCGTCTCCACGCCCACGGTCCAGCGCGTGGTCGGCGGCGACGGCCGGTGGCTGGCCAGCGGTGGCGACGGCCAGGCGGGCGAGCTCGGCCTGTGGACCAGCGCCGACGGGCTCAGCTGGGCGGCCGTGGAGGCGCCGGGGCTGGCCGCGTTCCGGACAGGTGACCATATTTACGACATCGCCAGGACGGCGTCCGGGTTCGTCGCCGTCGGGCGTACGACCGGAGAGGACGGCGGCACCGGTCCCGCGGCCTGGCGCTCGGGCGACGGCAGGACCTGGGACCGCGTCGAGACCAGGGGGCTGGAAGTACGGGAGCTCAGGGCGGTGGTCGCCCAGGGCGACACGGTCGTGGCCATCGGGCAACCCGCGGTCGGCGAGGGATCGCGGGTCGTCCGCTCGGCCGACGGCGGCCGCAACTGGCAGGTGACCGGCTTCCAGCTCCCCGAGGCCACGCCGCGCACCGGGACGCTGGCCGTGCTGCCCAAGCGGTTCGTGCTGGTGCCGACGCGGCAGCGGACGATCGCGGGCGACGTACGCGTCTACTGCTCGCCGACCGGCGCGCAGTGGTCGCAGTGCGGGTCCATCGGCGACCTGAACGGCCAGAGCCCCGGCGTGGAGTCGCTGATCTCCTACCAGTCGGGCGTCGCCGCGATCGCGCAGGCCGGACTCGGCAGGTATTCGGTGCTGACCACCAAGGACGGGCGCGGCTGGGCCAAGCGGGCCGACCTGGACGACCTGTCGGGCGCGACGCTGCGCGGGTTCACGATCGCCGAGGGCGGCACCCTGTTCGCCGGGGGCGACCAGGCCGCCTCCGACGTCGACAACCAGCTCGTGCTCATGACCGCGCCGCCGCGCGGGGAGGCGTCCCGCGTGCCGCTCGGCCGGGTGGAGGGCCTGACGCGGGTCGAGCGCGAGACGACCGGTCTGGCCGGTTTCGAGGGCAGGTACGTGGCGGTCGGCACGGCCTCGGGCGACGCCGGCCTGTGGACGATCAAGGACTGGCAGCGCTGGAAGTCGATGAGCATCGGCGGCGCCGGGCGGCAGCGGCTGGAGGACGTCGCGCACGGCGCCCGCGGCTGGCTGGCCGTCGGCGGCACCGAGACGAACGTCGCCGTCACCGACCCCCTCCTCGTCACCTCCACCGACGGCGAGAGCTGGAAGAACGTGAACGTCGCCGGCGACCTGGCCCGCGACGCCGGCCACCCGTACCTGGGCACCCACGTGGTGACCGCGGGCGAACACGGCTACGTGCTGGCCGGCGAGCAGAAGGACCCGTCGGGCGAGGTGAGCGCGGTCATGTGGTTCACCTCCGACCTGCGCAAGTACACCAGGTCGAAGAAGCTGCCGCAGGGCGGCTCCGGCGTGCGGATCCACGACGCAATCGGAATCTCGGGCGGGTTCGTGGCGGTGGGCGGCTCCGGGTCCGGCGACAAGGAGAGCAGCGTGGTGTGGTACTCGGACGACGGTCTCAACTGGACCGCGCACGAGCGCGTCGCCCCGGAGGGCGCGACATCGGCCGGACTACGGCAGGTCACGACTTATCAGGACGTCACGACTGATCAGGACAAGGTGGTGGCCATCGGCACGGCGCTGGCGGGAGGTTCCCGGCGGGCCTTCGCGGCGGTCTCCGGCGACGACGGCGCGACGTGGGAGACCGCCTGGCTGCCCGCCGACCAGGCGGCGGCGGTGTACGACCTGGCCGCGGCGAAGGAGGGACTGGTGGCCGTGGGCTGGCACGGCGTTCCCGGTGAGGGCGACAGCGCGGCCTGGACCTCGCAGGACGGGTTGTCGTGGAACCGGATGGCGCTGACGAAGGACCGGCTGGCCGGCCAGGGGACGCAGTGGCTGACGGCGGTGGCCGTGTCGGGAGCGGAGGTCGTGGCGCTCGGGCGGTCGACGACGTACCAGGCGGACCACCTGATCCTCTGGACGTCCAGCCTGACGTCCAGCAGATAGACCCGGCGCGTGGGGCAGGCGGCGCCGCGACCAACCGAGGCCGGGCGGGCGGCGCCGCCACACACGCCACCCCGCCCGGCGGGGCGCCCGTACACGCCACCGCCCCCGGCTGGGCTTCGGCCGGGCAGGACGCCGTACACGCGACCGTGCCCGGCGGGGCTCAGCGGGGCAGGACGTCCCAGTCCGTGAGCGACTCCAGCAGACCTTCGGAGAGCGGCAGCCGTGCCAGCTCGTCCGCCGTGCACCAGCGCACGTCGGCGGCGTCGTCACCGGCCGCCGCCACGCCGCCCGCCACGCTCGCCAGATAGTCGCGGATCTCGTACGTGACCCCGCCGGGACCCGGGCGGTCCACCGTGCCGGCCAGCCGCCCGACCTCGACGCGCAGCCCGGTCTCCTCCAGCACCTCGCGCCGCAGGGCCGCCGCGTCCGTCTCGCCGGGTTCCAGACGGCCGCCAGGGATCGACCACAGGCCCATGCCCGGCGGATGACCCCTTTTGATCAGGAGAAGCCGGTCAGAGGCATCGAAGATGATCGCGCCCACACAATTTACGCGCACATGACCAAGATTACGGCGTGATAACGCGAAGCGGTCTTGACGCGGCCGGGGCGGACGAAGCACCGTGGGTAGCTGTGAGAGCGGCTCCAACCTGCCCACGGTGTTTTGGCCCGCTTCACGGGCCGAGCGCCTGGTCGAGTGCGTTTCGATGCAACACGCACGGTGACGTCCTGCCGTACCAGCCTCCGTGGCCGCCGACGAGCGTGGCGCTGGAGGCGATACGAAAGAACTCTGTGGTGCCCGTGTGGCTGCCGTGGCCGCTGCCGTCCGGTTGGCTGGTGACCGGGTTCGGCGAGGTGGGCGACCAGCGCACAGGCGCTCGTGCCAGCGTGGTCGCGCTCACCGGGCCTTCGCTGATGGAGGGGCCTGCCGACCTGCTCGTCATCGCCGAGGAGCCGGGCATCGGGATCGGCGCCGCGTTCGCCGGGCTCGACGGTCCCGACCCGGGCGAGGGTTTCGACTCCGGCCCGCCGAACGCGAAGATCGAGGTGCTGGGCCATCCCACGGCGCTGTGGTGCGTCGGCGGACCCGACGACCGCGCGGTCTACGCCGGTGAGGCGCGCGGCAACTGGCTGTGGACGATCTGCTGGCCGGCCGACGCGGGCTGCCTGATCGCGCTGGCCGAGTTGTCGCTGATCGACGTCCGGGATCACGAGCTGGACGTGCCGTTCGGCGCCTTCTCGCCCAGACTTGAGGATTAGGTCCCGTGCGGACGATTCGCGCTCTCATGCAGACGGACTAGAGTTCTGAGGCGTGACAGCGCGTATCGAGCGAGTGGTGACCGAGGGCGTCGTCGACATCGACGGCACCGAGCACAAGGTCGAGAACAACACGTGGATCGTGGGCGACGACGACGAAGTGATCGTCATCGACCCGTCGCGTGATTCCGACAAGATCCTGGAGCAGGTGGGCGAGCGGGAGGTGCTGGCCGTCATCTGCACGGCGGGCCTGCCCGACCACGTCTCGGCGGCCATCGAGGTGGCCAGCAGGGACGAGGCCGTGGTCGCCCTGCATCCCAAGGACAAGCCGTTGTGGCGGGAGACCTGGTCGGAGACCTGGCCCGACATCGACATGGAGGACGACGGCATCTTCGGCGTGGCCGACGTCCAGCTCGATGTCATGGAGACGCCCGGCGTCACGCCAGGCGGCGTGTCGCTCTACTGCGAGGCGCTCGGGGCCGTGTTCACCGGCAAGGCCCTGCAGGCCGACGGTCCCGGCAAGCTGGGCGGCGAATACCCCGCCCTGGCCGACCAGCTGACCACGATCGGCGGGCGGCTGTTCACGCTGCCCGGCGACACGCGGGTGCTGGCCGCCCACGGCGACGAGGTCACCATCGGCGACCTGGAGCCGCTCTTCGACGACTGGGTGTCGGGATCCCTGACCCGCGTCGACACCGACACCTCCGCCGAGGGCCCACTGAGCGACGGCACCCGGATCTCCGGCATCAAACTCAACCCGGACGAAGACTAGGTGCCCGCCGAACGGGGTTCGGCCATGAACACGCATACCCAGCTTCCGCTTGAAGGGATGCCGCGGCGGCTTTACTCGTGTACGCCGTCGCGGTTGAACGCATGGCTCGACTGCCGCCGCCGCTACCGGTTCAGCTACCTGGACCGGCCGCAGCCGTCCAAGGGGCCCGCGTGGGCGCACAACAGCGTCGGGGCGAGCGTCCACAACGCGCTGGCGGGCTGGTGGCGGGAGCCCTATGAGCGCAGGACCCCGCTGACCGCGTCCATCCTGCTCACCAACGGGTGGATCGGCGAGGGATTCAAGGACGCCGAGCAGTCCGGACGGTGGCTGGGCCGCGCCCGCGATCTCGTGTCCGGATATGTCGCGACATTGGATCCTGCTGATGATCCGGTCGGCGTCGAGCGCACCGTCGCCACCCGTACCAAGGTCATCGCATTGTCCGGCCGCATCGACCGGCTCGACCGGCGCGGTGACGAGCTGGTCGTGGTCGACTACAAGACCGGGCGCCGCCCGCTCACGCAGGACGACGCCCGCGGGTCGCTGGCGCTGGCCGTCTACGCGATCGCCGCCTCGGCGATGATGCGTACGCCGTGCCGTACGGTCGAGCTCCACCACCTGCCCACCGGCGAGATCGTCGAGTGGCGGCACACCGAGGAGTCCCTGGCCAGGCACCTGGGGCGGGCCGAAGAGGTCGCCACGGAGGCCGCGGCGGCCGACGAACGCTACCGGGACCTCATGGGCGGCCGTCCCGCCGTACGTCCCGCGCCCGGCACGCCGGTGGGACCCGCGCGGGTGCCGGACGAGATCGACGCCC